>JAESSU010000322.1 GCA_016763955.1 Phycisphaeraceae bacterium
ACCACCCTTGCATACGAGGCGAACAAAACCAACCCCAACTGGATGGGTAGCTATTATGAAATGCCCAATCATTGGATGGTTTCTGAACTTGGGCAAGACATCCAACAGATCGCCAACCTGCCCCATGTGGACTATATCATTGCGGGTTACACCTCCGGCCAACGTTATGCATCAGTCAAAAAACTCGCTGAAGCGGCAGGTAAAAAATGGGGCTTACAAGTCGAAGTCTCCCGCTACGGTAAAGCACAAGGCATGTCCGTTAAATACATCGAAGATACTTTCAAAAACGCTGTCAATGATGGCGCATCTTTGATCACATGTTATGCAGGCATGAGCTTTCGGACTGATATGCAAAACCCCTCAAAAGGTTATCTCAAAAACGGCTGGTACTACATGCCCGACCAAGCTAATACTTGGAAAGAATGTATCCAATGGCTCAAACAAGGCAGAGGGTTAAAACAACCCAACTTCACCCAAAGCTCGACCAGCGACAAAAACTAAAAGTCGATACCATCTAAGGACTAGTGTTTTGTTTGTTTAGACCATTATTTAAGCTGGTTTAGCGGTTTATTTTTCTCTAAAAATCGTGCCATAAAGTTCCGGACGGCGATCTTCATTTAGAAAATCACGCACGGCATGTGGCGGCATACCATGACAACGCTGACGCTGCCAGGGCGTTTTCGGAGCGATCACTGCATGCGTAAAACCTTCATCGTAACCCGCATTAGCAAGGATGCTCCCGTCAGGTCCAATGATGCAACTTGAACCATAAGTAAGGCCAGGCTTGTGAACTTTACTTGGCCTTCTCCCATAGCTTGAACGGATCAAATAAGCCGTGCTATCCATCGCACGCATCCGATTCAAAAGCATGCAGCAATCTTCTTGTTCACTTCTTTGCAATGACGGGAAGAGAATAATCTGAGCACCCTCCAAAGCCAAAACACGTGCCACCTCAGGAAAATAAATGTCATAACAAATCATCACACCCACACGCCCAAATTCTGTGTCTACTGTTTTGATCGCGTCTCCGGGTGTTAAGCCATAATCTTGACGCTCACCAAGTGTTAAATGCGTCTTGTCATAGGTCAAGACTATTTCACCTAACGGATTAAATAGATGTGCAGTATTAAACACGCCTTGATCACGATGTTCGATCAAGGGTAGCAAAAGCCAAATGTGATGTTGCTGGCAAACTTTTGAAGCTATTTCTCGCTGTTTTTGAGCCTTTTTTGCTTCCTCTAAAACCTGCTGAGTCGTCAAACCCATCACATTAAAATATTCAGGCAAGACAACAAGTTGCGCACCATCAGTGACAGCTTGATCGACCCATTGCCAGGCAGACTCTTGCATCAGAATATTTTCCGCTAGGCTATCAGGGTGAAACGGCTGAATGGTCGCAACTTGTAAATTGGAAATGCTCATTATTTTTTTTCCAAACAAGCCAACAGTCGGGCTGGGTAGTTCGTCAAAATGCCATCCACACCACAAGCGATCAATCGCTTCATCTCATCTTCGTCATCTGCAAAAAATGAATTGACCTTCAAGCCTTGAGCATGAGCCTCCTCAACCAACTGCCTTGTCACGATTGTATTGCGTGGCTGCAATACTTCACAGGGATGACTTAAAAGAGCAGCCGCCACATAGTCCCCTGCACCTTGTCCGATGAGATTGCACAAACGAATCTGAGGGTCTGCCTTGCGAACATGCTTTAACAAATTCAAATCCGCGGCTGTAACAAATGCCCAATCATAAATATCACCATCAGTAAAGTATGGGACGAGTGCGTTTGCAATGGCTAACGCATCCTCGTCACTTTCTGGATAAGCATGAATATTGAGTCTCGCCTTGCGTGCATAAGCCATGGCCTTAGGGAGCGTCAAAACTTGCTCGCCCTGCCCCGCATCAAGGCTGCGAATATAATCAAACGTCAATTCCGAAATGGCCCCATTGCCATCCGTCGTACGATCCACGGTCGGATCATGCACGATGACAAAGTTGCCGTCGCGTGTCCGACGAACATCAAATTCAATCATCTGTGCGCCCACGCCAAGAGCCTCATCGAATGCCGCTGCGGTGTTCTCTGGATGTGTACCACTAGCACCGCGATGCGCACAAATAATGGGCAACTTCTTATCTCGATCCATTGTATTCTCCTCTGAAGTAATCATTGAGCTAGACGGGCTGCGTCCCTCTTGGGCATACTTTAGGAAGGAAACAGGGGCGATGTCAAGGAAGTAAAGATTTCTGATTGAACTTCTACAAGAATATTATTCAATTTTCATTAACCCATTAAATTCAACTTCTTACAAGTATTATTTCATGTTTATGAGACAAAATCAAGAATTAGGTTGACCGGTAAACTTAATCCGCCTACAGTTAAGTCGCCGGTAATAACCTCTTTTCTTTAATTGACTGAAAGTTCAATTCATGGTGGTCACGCTTGATGATATAGCAAGTCACATCGGAGTCACTAAAACAACGGTGTCTCTGGTGCTCAACAGTCGTGGGGGCAAGACACGTATTTCTCAAACCACCACGGATCGGATTCGTCAAGCTGCCAAAGACCTTGACTATCGTCCCTCGTTTTCTGCCCAGGCATTGACCAAAGGGAAAACTTCTTCATTTGGTTTTATTTGTGGCGCGATTGACAGTCCGTTTCTCGCGGAGATGACCGCCCTTGCGTTACGTGAAGCAAAGCAACGCAACCATCACTTACTACTGGCAGCCACACAATGGGAAACCAAATCTGAACTCGAAGCGTTTGAACTGCTGCTTGCTCGGGGCGTGGATGGCATCATGATGTTTTCCAGTGCAATCACACCGGACTCGGATCAATATCGCTACATCCATAGCCACCAATTCCCCACTGTGATTATGGATCAAATAAGTGGCGACCTGCCTATGATTTTCGAAGATTTTTTGCCGGGCATGATGCAGGCTGTCGAACATTTAAAAGACCGTGGGTGTCGTAGTGTCGGCTATGTCGGTCACTGGCCTGCGAGTCGTCTAAAATTCCCCTGCTTTGAACAAGCTTGTAAGCATCACAACTTAAAAGCCAGTTCATGGCCCTGTGAAGTTGATCCTGACCTAATCCTAGAATCAGGCCGAGCATTTGCACGCAATCCAGATCGCCCCGATGCCGTGATTGTCGTCTCAGATATGGCAGCCATTATTTTCATGCAAGGATTAACTGAGGAAGGCTTACGCGTTCCTGAAGATGTCGCAGTGATTGGATCAGATGACATTCGGATGGCCCGATTTATGAATCCGCCTCTGACCACCATCATCCGAGACCGCACGACGATGGTGACCCAAGCGCTGGACTGGCTGATCCAAATGACTGATCAGAAAAAATTATTGCTCGGCAAAGAATGCTGTTTACCCACAAAGCTTGTGATCCGAAAAAGTACGTAATACAACCCCTTTCAAACTATCAACCACGCCATATCGACATTTAAAAATAGAACCAAAAAATCTATGCAAGGAAAACATGACATGCTAAAACTTCAAAAAACCAATACAGTCCCTCAGCCAATGACAGGGTTCACACTGATCGAACTTTTAGTTGTCATTTCAATCATCTCTTTGTTAATCGCGATCCTGCTGCCAGCGTTAGGTCAAGCACGAGCCAGCGGACGGAAAATTCTGTGCGCAACAAATCTCAGACAAGTTTCTCTCACACAGTTTCTTTACATGGATGATCATAAAGGTTGGGTCATGGCAGGTTATGAAAACGTAGCAGGCTTAACAGAAATCCAAATGCCTTGGTTCCGACGACTTTGGCTTTCGGGTTATCTATCCCCGCCTACTAGCTACATGGGGCCCTCTAGTGGCGCTCTAACTAAAGCAGCCTCCCCCATTAAATGTCCTGATACTTTTAATTACTCTGACACCCAAATGCTCGCGTTTTGGAATTACAACAGCTCGTACGCCTACAACAAACGATGGGACGCAGCCAATTCAAACTTTGCATTTAATTACCAAGCGTCCTACAACTTCTTGGAACTCAGCCAGCCCAGTGATTTGGTCGCTTTTATCGACCACAACCTTGTGGAAGATGCAGGCAACACCTCCACTTCAATTCTCTCAAACCCGCCAAAACATGTGGACCCCCGTCATCTAGAAAGTGCCAACTGGGTCGCATGGGACAACCATGTCGAGACCATCACCTTAGATCAAATGCCCGCTAACGGAGACTGGCAAAAAAGACATATCTGGAAACATTAACCCCATCACTCTGACCGCCCATACTATAAACCCAACCCAAAAGGTCTTCTGCATATGAACCTTCACAATTTGAATCGCTGTTTGTTTCTCCTAAGCTACTGCGGCCTTGTCTTAGGACTCCTAAGTACAACTGCATGTGCAAACGAACAACTCCAAAAAGTCTCCACAAGTCAAACAAAGCAACAGCCGACCGCCAGCCGATCACAGCATCCCCAACTCTGGCAAGGTATTTACGCACTCACCAACCAGCCTTACCCCGTTCGATTCGATGGCCAGACGGTCGATCTACTTAACACCCCCGGCTCAGCAGGTGTGACGTATTATGACACGTGGCGAAAATGTGAACCGACCCAAAGGCAATGGAACATCAGGCATTATGAAAACTGGTTTGCTCAAGCACGTAAAGCTGATCGCAAATTAAACATTGCTTTACTGGCAGGCAGTCACGTCCCTGATTGGGCTTTGGATGAATCAAAAAGTCCGCCTTATCAATACATGCATATCAAAACAGATAGTGTCCGACGCAACTACTTGCCATGGACAATCGAAAACGGGCATCGCGTTTTAAACGAGCCTATGCTCAAAATTTGGCGAAAGTCTGTTGAAGGATTTTCAGAAAAAATTCGCAGTCAACCGGAATTTAAAAAGACCCTCGGCTATATTGCCATCACCGGCGGCCCGTACTCCAATGGTCTGGAAATCATGTGGGGTGTCAACAAAATGGCAGACGGCTCAACCTTTGCATGGGGGCCAAAAGAAGATCAATTTTTGATCACCTACTGGCAACGCTGCGTCGATATTTTCATGGACGTTTTTCCTGATGTGCCTTTAGGATTGGCCTTCACCGATGTCTACGGCCGCAAGACAAATGGCACACACCGTCGATCCACAAAAGTCCCCAAAGCAATTGTGAACTATGCCGTCCAACAAGCCACACAGAAAAAAGTACAACTCATCGCTCAAGGTTTTTGGATTGGGGCAGGAGCTGGCGACAAACACTGGGCACTAAAACATCCAGGTGATAACCTCGTAAGAACGCAGTCCCTCGACTATCCCCTCCTAAAAGAAACACACTCACTGCAAAAAGCACTTCTGTCCTACCGTCAAAATGCAACCATCGCCTACCAAGGCCCCATGGGTACTTCCACAGCAGCCTATCTCACGCAGATGATCAAATTCGCCCGTGAACATGATGCATTATTCCTAGAGCTCTGGCATCATGATTTTGCCGAGCCTAAGTATCTACCACTCATCAAGGAAAACGGGATTAAACCTTGATGATCAAACACGTAAACGAGCCACCCTCTAAACGAGGTCTCGAAACTAAAACTTTTTACAGCATTATCTGCCACCCCACCCCGCCCCCGCAGGAATTGACTGCGTCACTTCCAGCGGCTTTTGCCTAAAAAAAACGGGGGAAGCCGGGGGAAGCCGGGGGAAGCTGGGCAATGGATCATTCAAAGCGGGAAGTCATTTCGTAAAAGGCTCTAAAACCTTTCGCCTTATTTAAAGTACAATGAAGAGATTATGAGTACCCAACCCAATATCATTTTGATCCTCACCGATGACCATGGCGCCTGGGCTTTGGGCTGCTATGGTAATACAGAATTACAAACCCCAGCGATGGATCGACTCGCTGCACAAGGTGTTCGATTCACCAATGCACTAACGCCAAGCCCGGTGTGTTCACCTGCTAGAGCTTGCCTGCTCACCGGCCGGACTCCATCACAAGTGGGCATCCATGACTGGCTTCAAGAAGCACATGAAGAAATTGCGAATCACAATTGGCTTGCTGATGAAATCACACTGCCACAGATCCTTGGCAAAGCAGGTTACTACTGTGCTTTAAGTGGCAAATGGCACTTAGGCGGTTCACACCAAACGCCCCCGGGCTTTGATGATACCTTCGGACTACCCGGTTCCCAAGGCGCACACAACACGCCTTACACCTATGTCCTAAACAACGAACCTTTAGAATTACAAGGCAATAAAAGTCAGCACATCACCGACCATGCAATTGATTTTTTAAAGCAAGCCCCGCAAGACAAACCTTTTTTCTTAAACGTGGGTTACATTGCCACGCATTCACCCTATGAAGCGAAAACGCACGATCCGAAAATGACCGAGCTTTACGACGAAGCTACCTTTGCAGACATCCCCCCCTATCATCCCCATCCCTGGCATCAAAATGAAGGACTCCAAGGCGGTCACAATGCAAGCCCTCAGGACGTTCGATCACGCTATCAAGGATACTATGCAGCAGTCACGGAAATTGACCAAAATCTCCAACGTATCATCGACCACCTCGAACAAACAAATCAACTCGACAACACCATCATCATCTACACCAGCGACCACGGCTGCGCTTTAGGTCATCAAGGATTCTGGGGCAAAGGTAATTCCACTCGTCCATTAAATATGCACGAAGTCTCCCTTAAAGTACCTCTACTAATCCGACATCCAAAAAGCATTGCAACTGGCCATGTCGAAGATCGGGCGGTGGATCATTACGATACTTTCAAAGCCATCTGCCAATGGGCCGGTGCTGATCTATCTACGAATGAATATGCAGACCGTGCCTATCCCGGAACATCCTATGCGCCAATGATTCAGCCCACCCCAGACCCATCATTTGAGTGGGATCAAACCAAGTATGGCGAATATGGTGATCTGCGTATGATTCGCACGCCCCAGTATAAATACGTCAAACGCTATCCCACCGGCCCCTATGATTTATTCAATCTAAAAGAAGATGCTAACGAAACACTTAATCATGCAGGCTGGGCCCATGAAGCAGACATGCAGCAGCAGCTCGACACGCAATTAACCCAATGGTATCGCCAACACGAAACCGCCCAACACACAGGCTTAAAAGTGAAACAAGCCCGTCAACACAATCACGGCTGTGAAGCATGGCGCGATGGCAGACGAGAAGCCCGCGGCCTACAAGTCTACGATTAATCCCCCCCGGAAGTTCCCCCCGAGATAAAGAGCGTGATTGGCAACATTAAAACACACCGCCCCCCCGGTCCCCGGAAGTTTTTTTAGGAGACAATCATGGGCTGCGGTTAGGTTGAAGTTTTAAGACAACCTCAATCTACTTAGGCTCACGATGTCATACTTTTACGAACTGGTGTTGCGTTTGGGAATTGAATTCGCCTCCGACTCGATCTTAAGTGCCGGCGACCCATGGCGCACGATATCGGGGAGTTTGGGTTAGAAATTCCAGCCCGGGCCGTAAGTTCCCATCACGCGTAAACCACGCATGAAACCCTTGATTGTCCAAGCCGTTCTTGTCGAAACGGTCGCGGCGTGTGGAAACAGCACGTCCCTCACGCATGCCCCACCCCATCCATCCGTAACCTCTGCGTCTTCCATCATTGGGATCGTCCACTTGGCGCACTGGGCACGCTTGGCATCATCGAGACAGCCTGGAATGGTCTCGTTGGAGAGCATGGGCTTGTCGAATTTTTGACGTATACCTTCACTCTTGGCGAGCAACTGGGTTTGCTGTTCGGGCGTGTGTCCATAGGGATGGCAACAAAGCACATCGCACAGTGGGGTCGCCACCAAGACGAATTAATTGCGTCGCAACAGGTTCGTTACATAGATCCCAAATCAAAATACGTTCATCTGCAATCAGAGGTTTTACGATAGCTTTGACATAATCAAGCTTCGGTTCGAGATGGCGATATAGGTCCTCGTTGTAAGTGCCCCCATAGTCAAAATCCAAATCATGCCAGCGATTAGACAAGCAAGGCATGGTCTTCATGCCAAGTTCGTCGATAGCAGCCACCGCATCCATGAACGACTCTTGTACGCCATCAGGGTCCGCCATCCACGCGGAAAACTCGATCCATAACCGGATGCAGTTAGCATGTGCTTTTGTCGCCAGTGCAGCTTCTTGACGGAATTTATCTACGTTGTAATCCCACCATGCTTGTTCAATCCGTGCCCCCCATGATGGGATCATATTAAAGCCACGAAGCCAGCGATAGTCAGTGTAGTTATGCATTTTTCCCCTATTAAGTGGCATTGGAGCGAATCATGGACTCCGGTTGGGTTGAAGTCTAAGCAACCTCAATCTACCAGACTCACGATGTCATGCTTTTATGCCCCAGTGTTGCGATTAGGAATTGAATCCACCAGATGCGTCATGCCCGGCTTCCATGTGCTGCGATGAGCATAGGAACATAACTCTTCGCCAGCACTTTGAATCACCCTTAATACTGCATCAGCAGCAATGCGCCCAAAATCTTGAGGGTTAAAAATCATCTGTGACCAATCATAGCCCTCAGGTAACGGTTTGCCAACATTGGCAATACTGATCACTGCAATGTCGCGTCCAGGTAGGCAGTCTAGTTCTTCCAAAGCTTGGACAACCATGGCTGTTAGATGATCTGAAGAAATATAAATAGCCTGAGGGCGCTTGGCACTGCGAACCATTTTCTTTACCGCATTAAAAACCATTTGCTGCTCGATTGAGACCAGCATTTCGTATTGATAATGATGGCCATGCCAGTTGATCGCCTGCTCATACGCGCGCTGCTCAAGGACCGGGTCGCGGCCCATTTCGTCTAAATAGATAAGGCCAATCTGCTGATATCCGACTTGGGTAAATATTTCCACTGCTCGCTCGATGGAGTTGCATATATCTACTTCAATCAACGGCTCAAAGCGGTGACTAAAATTGCCTGGCCAAAGATAAATCGTTGGCTTGTAAACTTTGCCAAACGCCATTCGCACCAGCTCGGCCCAACGGGATATGATAATGTGGCCATCAAAGTTTGCCTGATGCATTGCATGGTGTAATTCATCAGCGGAAACGGGGACGTGCTTGGTGTGGACCACAGGAATTTTGCAAAGTTTGTGTCCTTGTTCTTCAATTCGTTGTTCAATACTGTTGACAATTAAACTATGTGATGGGCTGATCATGTCAGTCCAGAAGGCAATCTGAAGCGTCTGGTCTTGCAGGGCGGGCTTTAATGGTGTTGGCTCATGCGTCTGCTCATTAACAAACAGATCATTGGTTTGGATCTGCTGTGCAATGGTCAGGGCTTCAGTGGTCAGGTTGACCGGATGGACGACTTTGCGAACAAAAGTGCCCGACCCATGTCGACGAACGAGATATCCTTGGGCAACGAGATCATTTAGATTTTTGCGAATCTGATAATGTCTGACCCCGAAATGGGTTGCAAGCGCACGTTCAGATTGCAGCCGCCGACCAACGCAACTCGGTGGTTGGGAGAGCAGGTGTTGCAAAGCTAGCGTGATGGTGTTTATATCCATAAAAAATACCTCATTAAATCAATTGCACACTATTGATGTTGACATGGCAATCAATTGCGCTACAATGATTATACTATATCATCTTGTGAAATTTATTTCTCAAGGTCTCTGGTTATCACGTTTATGCAAACAAAGGAGATTGTTTAATGATACAAACACGACGAATACGGATTTTTATGGGCTTCACATTAATTGAATTGCTAGTGGTCATTTCAATTATTTCCTTATTGATTGCGATTTTGTTGCCAGCTCTCCGTTCTGCACGACAATCGGCACGTACAGTTCAATGCTTGGTCAATCTTAAACAGATCGGCATTGGGTTTACTATATATCAAGTCGATAATCAGGATCAATTCCCCGTGCAAAAAACCGGTGTTTATCTTGTGCCATCACCGACATCAATCACATGGTGGGCATCCATTGCACCGGGCATTAGTTGGACGCGATCGACGACTTCTCTGCCTAGTAATGGGGCAGTTGGAACCGTGGGCCACTGTCCCAACCACGATGAAAACAGTCAGAGCTTCAGTTATCGTGCCAGTGGCCAACCAGGTCCGGGCGTAGTTGGTTATCGTGGCGTGGTATTGCCACCTAATAGGGCAGCATTGCGTATCACTGAAGTAAAAAAGCCTTCGAACATTGTTTCGGCATTTGAGGTACATGTTAAGATGCCGTGGTCTTACCCAGGTGTTTACTGGGGAGGTTACGGAAAATCACCTTACTCGTCCACCACTGGAGTAGCTGCGCGCACGCATCAACAGGGCTTTAATTCCCTGTTTATTGATGCCCACGCATCGACATCCAAAGATCCACTGAATCACTGGAACAACTACAATACCGATCCAAGCTGGCCTTAATTCAAAGCGTGATTGGTCTAATAACAATATCTCTTTTTTTTTTGTCAATTTGACGAAAGGTTTGTCGTATGGATTTGATTCGACGACTGTCTTGTGTGTTGCTGCTGTTATTAACGGGCAATATCATAGCTCAGCAACAAGCGGTTCCCGATGCGATGCCTAGCGATATGCAGGCGACTGACGCGATGCGGATCGTGGTGCAGCCCCATGTGATTTACAATGCCAATGGCTATGGCAATCTAGCACGCATTCGAAGCTACTTTAGCTGTGCTAGTTGGGAATGGCCTATTTCAGATCGAAGTTGGGAACTGCTTAAGCCCCTCGGTATTGATTCCTTCCGACTTATCAATATTGAAGGTAACAATCTTGTTGCAGATAGTAACAAGCAAGGAAGTTATATCTTTCAGCCGCATCCACGTCTTAAACAGGGGCTTGATGATTGTGCAAAATTCTACGTCCGCCCGCATTTGATTCTAGGTCATGTCATTCAGCAAGCACTGGCAAACAAGACTGACGATGGCACGCTTTGGGGCGTGAGTGACTGGGATGCTTACGAAAAATATGCCTATGACTGTCTTGCTTGGATCAATGAAAATTATGATTTTCCACTTATTGAGTTAGAAGTTGGCAATGAGCCGGACATCAATGGCATGAAATGGATGCTGCCAGATAAATTGGCTCTGGGTTCGCTTAAAATGTATGAACAGTACATGCAGATTTATCGCGCGTGGGCCGGTGCTGTGACAAAGTTCACTGCCGAGAAAAAACAAAAGCAAATGCAGATTCAGATCGGTGGTCCAGATGTCACACTCTATACTTTTGTCTTTGCAGACTCCCATTGGGTGAAGCGATTCTTGCAAGACACTTCAGCGGAGAATCTCCGTGTCGATTTTGTGAGCTTCCATTTTTATGGTAACGGAGGCGGGATCGGCCCACATACGTCATTCGGTCCCTGGCAAAAATTCGACCAATATGTGACCGATATTCGACGGTCCATGCGGCAGGCTCAGATGCAACGTCCGTTACGCATCACCGAATGGGGCCCGACATGGCATACCCGTAAGCTGCCAGATGGCCTGCTCAACAGCTCGCATATTGGTGCGGCTTGGGATGCTGCGTTCCTGCATGATTTGTTGGCCAATGACATTGATGATGCCACCGCGCTAATCTTCCGTAACCATGGCACCTATCCCGACAAACCCTACGAAGATAACTGGCAATGGTCCGGTTATCTCACTCGTGATGGTAATTATCCCAAAGCGACCTACAACGTCTTCGCCATGTTTAGTATGCTCCCCGGTCAGCGGATTGAAGCAACTACTCAGCGCCAAAACGTCGGTGTGATCGCCTCGGCTGATGAGCACAGCGTCGGCGTGCTGGCGTGGAACATGAGTTTTGATTTTGAACACCAAGTGGACCAGTCGCGACAACAACCAGTGCAATTGCAGGTTGGCAAGCTGCCTTTTGATGCTAAATTCGTGAGCGTCAAACGCTATCTTGTTGATGAAACTCATAGCAATCTTTATCACTTTGTCGAGACTGGGAAAGTCACCACCGGCAAAGATGTCACCGACGTGATTGCCAAGCAAACCACTTTGCAGCTGATCGAGGAACTAAGTATACCTGTGGTAGATCAACATATTACCTTGCCTGTAACACAGCTGTCACCTAGTTCCGTGAGCTTGTGGCTGATTCGGCCTAGTCATTAAGCAACGATGAAAATTCTTACGGGATTATTGCTCATTACAACCATCAACATCATCTAATATTTCAACGTAAAAGGTCCCGATAATTTTATTAAATCCCTACCTTATCGGGAGCTAGCCATTAGCCATAAAGCATCTGTAAACAATGCTGATTTGTTGATCACAAAGACTTAGCTACCTAAGAGTCCTTTGAGTGTGCTGCCGACATCTTTGGCTTTGTCTGCTTTGCGCTTGGCATCGATCAGGCTTCGTGCGTCTTTGACCTTACTTAGGAACGAGACGGGCAAACCATTCATACTTTCGATTTTCAACAAGGCAGTGTCTGCAAGATCAAGTTTATTGTCTTTGATGTAAGCAAGGGCTTGATCGAGTAACGGTTGAGCGGTTGCTAATAATGCTTTGGCTTTTGCGGTGGCGGCATCAGAGGCAGCTTGGGCTTGAGCGCGTGCCTTGGCCTTTGCGGCAGCTGCGGCAGCGGTATCCGTGCGACTTGGGCTTGAGCGCGTGCTTGTGCTGTCGCAGCAGTAACTGCATTTACAGCAGCCTGGGCATCACTGTTAGTTGAAGCGGCAGGCGCGGTCGTTGAGACCTGTGACGCATCACTTTCTACTGGGACATTAGCAGAATCTGAATTGTCACCACATCCGTACAACGCGAGTGCTCCACCTGCGATGAGAACCCATTGCCATTTATTCTGTTTCATACTGCTGCTCCTTAAAAGCGAATGATTTGATGATGCCCCGTAGACCAACGTTAGTCTTCTAATCTGACGAAACCTGCTATCAAATTTTATTGTAATTTTGTATCCCCCGGATACCTGAAAAAACATCAAGAACTTTTAAAATCCACACACAAGCCTTCAATCTTCATCTGACTCTTCTACTTGATAGTCTGCTAAACGAAGGGGATTGCGTGAGGGTTCGTATAGATCAAGCTGCCGAGTTTGATCCATCATGCTAATCGAATAGTTAACGGGGCCTAGGAAGGTTTGAACTTCCATTTGGCAAGGCTCTTGGGTGAGTAATTCCATGTCTGCTTGAGCTAAGACGCGAAGCAAACCTTCCATATAAACTAGGACAGACTCGGGCGGGCGAGTGATGATGCCTGTGGGGTCCAGGCGGATGACAAAGGGGTATGCGTTGATGTGGGGTAATGGCCAACCGTAAAGCTGCCAAGCGGTGATATCGCCTTTGGGAATTCGTTCCTGAGATTCAAATGTCATTTGCCAGCAATCGCCGGTCGCGCCCCAGTCTTCGACATCATCACCAAGATAGTAGGCTTGATATTGTTTGCGTGAACTAAAAAGCGTTAAGCCCGGTTCATTGCGTTCATCTAAAATGAGCGTGGCATACTTGAGCCTGCGCGGTGCACGCGGGTCATCAATGCGAATCAGAAACAAGCTATCCACATGAACCCAAGGCTTGGCTTGATAAAATGCCAAAGCAGCGCCAGCAAACTCAGCGAGGTGCTGATGCGTGACCTTATGGCCGGACACTGCGGGGGGCACGATGTTTTGCATGTCCACGACTTCTTGCATTTGGCTAGCCATGGATTCGAGCACTTCGTCAAGCGTGTTCATGCCCATCAAAGGCAAGAGTGCTTCGACCATTTGCATTTCTTCTGCAAGCTCAACTTCAATCCCAGCATCATCTAATAAATCAGACAGATACGCAGCAATTTTTTTATCACTAACA
>JAESSU010000323.1 GCA_016763955.1 Phycisphaeraceae bacterium
CCATTATTTTGCCGGAAAGTGATTCGTAGAAGCATGGCCTGTCGAGGCGGCTTTAAAATTATGCCCGACGCACAACAAACACATCAGAGTTCATTTGCCGGCACGTCCGATGCCTCCTCTTTGAGGCGTGTGCTGATTGTGCTGCGCCCCTATTTTATGAAGCTGGCGATTGTCTTTGTCGTCATGATGGCATTAACGGGTGTGAACCTTACGGTTCCCTATTGCATTGGCTTGCTCTTTAACAACGTCTTCCCTAGTAAAGCCAGTCCGGAAGGGAATCCCAAATTACTTTGGTTGATCCTTTTAGGCATGATCGTGATTTATGGCGCTCGCAATGCACTGTTTTTTCACTTCAAATACGCCGTGGTGGAAATTGGCGAAAACTTCTGCTTCACATTGCGAAATAAACTCTTTGAACATCTCCAGCAATTAAATCTTAGCTTCTTCCGTCAACATAATGCAGGGAAAATCTCCAGTAAGGTGATGAACGACAGTTACGTTATTCAGCAGTTTATTCAAGATGATCTGCCCAAGTTGCTTCAGGCTGTGTTTATGTTCCTGTGTATCATGATCATTATTTTTATGGTCAACTGGCCTCTGGCATTGGCCAGTACCGTGGTCTTGCCCATTCACTTGTTTGTCTATTATCGTTTCCGCGTGCCGATTAAAAGAGCAGGCAAAGACGCTGCTGAGCAACTGTCGATTGTTCATGGGAATCTGATCGAAAAATTCTTAGGTGTCGAAGTCGTCAAAGGTTTTTCTGCTGAGGAGCGTGAAAATCAAGCATTCGTTCGTGCGATCGACATTTCACGTAAAAGCCAACTTCAGTCTAAGACGTATATCGTCTTCCAGAAAATCACAGCTGATATGCTCATTGGTGTGGGGACTGTTTCGCTGATTGGTTTTGGGGCTTATCAAGTGCTTAAGAAGCCTGACCCACTGAACCCTCAAAATGTGCCGATGCTCGCAGGCACATTTATTATGTTTTTTGCCTATATCAAGATGCTTTATCCCACCGTCATTGATCTGATGGGCGGGTTGGCTAAGTTCACACGCGCAACCGCATCCATTGACCGCGTCTTTGAAATGCTCGACCTTGAAGATGTTGAAGTGCAACCCCATAGCCAGGCACTAAAGCCAGACATTCGTGGGCATATTGCTTTTAAGGATGTGAGCTTTTCCTATGGGGACAGTAAGGATGTTCTCAAAAAGGTTACCTTCAAAGTCCGCCCCGGTCAGGTGTGTGCAATCGTCGGGGCCTCCGGTGCAGGCAAGAGCACGCTCGTTGGACTTGTTCCCCGGTTTCAAAATGTGACATCAGGAACCATTGAAATCGATGGCTTAAAGCTTCACGAAATTGATCTGAACCATCTACGCTCACAAATGGGTATCGTCTTTCAGGAATGTTTTTTGTTTAACAGTACCGTGCTAGAAAATCTCCGATATGCAAAGCCTGATGCATCCATGCGACAGATTATTGATGTGGCGCAGCGCACTGGCGCACATGATTTTATCCAGAAATTACCCGACGGCTATGACACCATTCTCGGTGAAAACGGGATGACACTTTCCCGTGGTGAGAAACAACGACTCACACTCGCGCGAGCAATGCTCAGAAATCCGAAAATCCTAATTCTCGACGAAGCAACGGCCTCGATTGACTCAGCTTCCGAAGCTCAAATTGTCCCCGCGATTCTCCAATTTATGCATGGCAAAACCACGCTTATGATCACCCATCGACCTGAACTTTTGCGCCATGCCGACATGGTTGTGCATCTTGAAGAGGGTTATGTCAGCTACCAAGGACCCCCCGATATGTTCAGTCATCAAGACTTCCGCACAGAGGCTCAACAGCAGGCACAAACGCCTGCACCTGGACCTGAGCTTAATACTCAAGACCCTAATACCCAAGACCCCTCGCAAGATGAAGATGCTCGCGAAAGTTCAGGTACATGGCAGTCACTACGCAGCATTGCCTGGGTGGGCTTGATGCTCGGCTTGTTGTTTTGCAATCCGGGCATGCCCAAAGCCATCGCGCAGAACACAGCACCTAATGCCATCTTTGAACCGATGGTGGGCATGAACGATCTGGAAGCCGCTGAGTTGCTCGACGTGGTTGAAGCGAGACTCACTGCCCAAGGATATTTTGGGCGTGTCACCAAGGCCCTGCGTAAACGCATGCCTTCGCTTGAGGGGTATCGACAAACGCGATTGCTCGCGAAGACCGATCAGAAGGGCGTGCATCTGATTCAGCTAGGTTACAAAGTTTTTAAAAGCCAGCCGCTACATTTATGGGTTGCAGCGGCGACAGTCGCCCCAGAGGGCAAGTTGACTCCGATGGATCTTACGGCACTCAAAAAAGTGCTCGCAGAATCGCGTAAGAGTATGGCAGCTCGCCAAGGTGCGATGAAAATTGCAGACCTTGCCATCAATAAAATCAGACTCAGTTACATCGAACCTGATCGTTGTATGGCAATGCTTAAAACCCTGGGTTACCAGGTCATTGAATACAAGAGCGGACCTAAAGGCCCCGGTGGGTATCAGACAATTAACCCCAATAAACCCGTGGACCCTAAAAAGCTGCCTATTGTGGTTGCAATGCCCGGGACGGATGCGACAAATTTGGTGGGAGGTGCTAAAGCGACCAAAGGTCAGTTCGGCTTGACGATGACGCCTAGCATCGCATCGGACTTGAAAAATCACACGTCCGCAGCACCGATGATGGAATTGATGGTGCTTTCTGATGAGTCCCGCCCGCAGCAGTATGCCCGTCTTTTGGAATTGATTCGTAACACAATTGATGTGCCTGCTCGTCAAATTTTGATTGAAGCGATGGTCTTGGAAGTCGCCCAGACATCGTTGGATGAACTAGGGATTCAATGGGAATTGCAAACGCCTCGTAATGCGATTTCAAATTTACGGCTCGGTCGATTGCCTGCGTTTAGTGCGACGGATCCGGCTGCTTTGAGTCTTGGCCTAACGGATGTGTTTGGTGAATTTAGCGTGAAGCTCGAAGCGCTGGTGACTTCCAATAAAGCTAAAATTCTTTCACGCCCAAGTATTTTGACCTTAGATAACCGGCAGGCATCGATTCGTGTGGGAGAAGAAATTCCCGTAGCGACAAGTGTGACGGGGGCTTCGAATTCCGATAAAGTGAGCTTTAATTTTAAGTATATTCCCATTGGGATTCTGCTTAATGTCCGGCCCCGTGTCACCGCTGATGGTGAAAATGTGTCCCTGCAAATCGACGCGATCGTTTCGTCACAAGTGCCCGGTGAGTCACTTGAATTGCGTGATGTCAATACCGGCCAGCTCTTAGCCAGTGCGCCTCGAATTTCCACCCGCCGCGTGCAAACGTACTCACGCGTGGCTAACAATACGCCCTTTATCATTGGCGGGTTGGTGGCTGAGGATGATGTCGAATTAGAAAGTAAGATCCCTTTGTTAGGTGATCTGCCGATATTAGGGGCCTTGTTTAAGCGATCTTCAAAAAAGCGTCTTAAACGTGAGGTGATCATTGTGATTACGCCTTATGTCTTAGCGGCTGATGAGTATGCAGGCAGGAACATGCCCAAGGATGAGGACTCGTTTGATAGCTTTGGTAATGAGCTGTTCCGTGATGCGTATCGCATTCGCAGTGAGGATGTTTTTGACCTGACGTTCTTGCTTAAAAATTTGGGACTCCAAAGGCTTCAGTCGCTTTCAGAACAGGCTGTTTCGAAGAATGCATCATTAGCTGACATGTATCCCTTTGATCGCTTTTCACGCAGTCGGATTCCTGGCGAGCGGATTATCGTCTACCGCCAGATGTATGAAGTGATCAAGCGTCGCCGTATTCAGGATCAGGTCAATCTTCAGAAATTGATTAGTTTTAAACCGCAGACTGATCTGGCGCAAACTCAGATGGATGTTTCCTTTGTCTGGCCCCAGATTCATCAACTGCTTGGCTTGCCCAAACCCCCACGTCCAGATGGTGAAGACCGTGGTGATCCTGATACGACTGCGTTATTTAATGCGTTAGGTGATCGCGCGATTGCTCTGACATGGACGGTTCAGCGTTACGGGCGAGGCGGCGCGGAACTGTTGGCTCAGCCGGTTCCGCAGATTAAATTGGTGGATTGTCCAGACCGCAAGACATGGTCGAACCTGCTCTGGGAGATGAACCAACCGGGTAAGAAGGATGGTAAGCAACGTTACACTATTTTGATTCACGATCAGCGAGACCTTGTGCGTTTGAAACGCGCTATCGTGATCAAGCATACGGTGAATCTAAATGCCAAGGAAAGTGAACTGTCACTTAAGAATTTCTCAGTGGGGCGTTTGTTACTAATGCCGATGGTCAAGCGGGACAAGGTGTATCTCGTTGATGATCAGGTTGCCAAGTACTTCTTCTTTTCTGAGTTGTATTACCCAGCGATGCGAGGAGAACTCCAGCGTGATGCAGAAGCTTTGCAGAACATTTTACGCGATGGTGCTTTGGGGCGGTTACTCGATGATCCGGGTGAAGTAGACCGGCCTGCCCAGTGGGTCCCTGATCATTAAAGTGATCTCCATTTAGCCGTAACGGTTAAAAAGCCCTGCCACTTCTGTGTCATAGGCGGATGTGGTGTCATCGCTATCGCAGTTAGCAGTATAGTTGGGTTATACCACCCTGCACTGTTTTTGCTTAGGTAAACTTCCGGGGGGGCCGATAATGTCATTGAATCCGTTGCGGGAATGCGTTACCGTGCAATGTTGGAATTGCTAGACTGGATGTTTGGCATTGTCTACTGTGTTTTCAGGGATGAAACGGTTGGAAGATAAAGGCTTTATTGATCAGACCCAGTGGCAGCGTGTCCTCTTAGAGCAGACACCGTCCGCTGATCATACGCCCACTTCTGACGATAAAAATCCCCAAGAAAAAACAAACCAACGAAAGAATTCTCAAGGGAAGGCTTCTTGGGCTTCCGGGGCGGCATGGGTGTTTTCGATTTTGCTTCATTTAATTTTGGTGTTCTTAGCAGGGGTTTGGGTTTGGCAACAGCCACCTAAGCAACTTCGTGATCCGATCATTCCCACGGTCCGGTTATCTGCAACGCCTGGGGCAGCTGTATTTGATTTGCAGACACAGCTTGTCGCAGCTTTGCCGAAGTTGGACATGCAAGCGATCATGGAGCCGACGTTTGAGCAGCTTCCGGGTTTAAGTCTTGATGCGTCACAGGCGACTGCTTTATTGTTGATTCCTTCACCTTTATCTGTCACCGTGCCAACGATGCCAGCACCTCTGCCTGCTATTGATTCACCTGTTGGATCGAATCCTTTTGCAGGTTTGATGCCCAGAGCCCTTGAGCCGACCGCCGCCTTTTTTGGTGTTGCGGGTAATGCACAGAATATTGTTTATGTGGTGGATGCCTCCGGGTCTTTGGTTGATACTTTGCCTTATGTGCTAGCCGAGTTACGTCGTTCTATTTTGCGACTCTCTGAAGAACAGCGGTTTGCCGTTTTGTTTTTTCAAGGTCGCAGTGTGTTGCAAATTCCACCTGCTGGCTTAAGGCAGGCCACCATTATCAATCAGCAACGTGCGGTGCAATGGATCGATCCTGATGCGGGTCATCTCTTTGCCAAAGGCAAGTCCAATCCGCTGCCAGCTGTTAAGCAAGCTTTGAGTTATGAGCCGGACTTATTATTTTTGCTCACCGATAATCTTGCTGCCCAGCAGACGGGCATGGGAAATGACCAGACTTTGCTGCGTGAAATTGCAGAGGCAAATACTGTTCAAACCGCGATCCATACGATCCAGTTCCTCTACCATGACACCCCCCCCGCCCCCGGAACTGCCCTCG
>JAESSU010000324.1 GCA_016763955.1 Phycisphaeraceae bacterium
ATCAGCCAAGCAGTGAACTTGCATGGATCACGCAGTTCGCTGCGTTTTTGCCACGCTCGCAGAAACACTTCCTGTGTCAAATCCTGAGCGTCAGCAAGTCTGCCTGTCGTGTCGTAAACAATCGACCGGACTAGAAAGGCATAACGATCATACAGTTTGACGAACGCCTCACGGTCACCCGCACAAAACCGCTGCGTCAACTCCGCATCAACCGCAACTCGCTCTCCCCCAGTATGTCTATTTCGAATGGCCATTCAATATAGTAGTGACGATCGGCGCTGATTTGTCCACCGCTAAGAAAAAAAATATTCAACCACAGTCACATCTCAGTTCAAAAAACCGGGCACGTTTGGGATAAGTCCAATATCCGGGCAATGACGGCCCATCATTATTGAGTATGATGTATCCCATGCCATCGCTGTGAAAGGACTCAGAAAATTCTCTGATAAAAGCCATGATTTCTGTGAAACTTTTCACTACGTGGCGTGTCTATTAAGTGTACGAAACACATTGCAAGCCCAAACGGTCCGTAGGACCGAATTCTTGGGACTATGGAACCGGAGTTCCGGGAGTCAAGGTTCCGAAAGTTCTGGGGTTCCGAAAGTTCCGGGGGCCGGGGGTAATGTGTGATTGATGAATTCCATTTCAAGGAGACTCGTAAATGATCAGATTGCACCGCACGTTAGGTATTGGGCTTGGCATCACCGCCTTGTCACTGGGTTGGATTCTTAACCCGCTCTGGGCTCAAGAAGAAGCTGTCACACCCGCAGTTGCCCTTCAAGAGGTTCAGGAGAAAGCACCGCAAGCAGATGATGAAGTCGAGCACGTCGAACGTGCTGCGGCTCAAAGCGAAGAAACGCAGGATGCAGCCCAAAACGAAAAGGCATAACCATCTGACAAAACTGAAAAACCTCAAGAGCCCAAGAAAGATGACCCCGCCGCCAAGCTCAAAGCTGAGTCGAACATGCTCTTTGCCCAAGCAGACCTGCGGAAACCGAGAAAGTATCAGGAACCTTTTTAAATCGCCTTCACCTTGCTCCGCCAACACCCTGTCCAATGGCGGGATTTCATAGTCCAGCCTTCATCACCAATTGTAACAAAACGCTCGCAACGCATTCCTATCAACATCAGCGTTATTCAATACGTCTAAGGCGTTCCCAGATTCTTTAGCAATACAATTGATGCTGTGTTGGAAGACATGTTGGCGTAAAATTCAATCTAGCGTCAGTTCCCGTGTCGCTTGCAACTAGCCCTCGCGAAACGATCCTAATGTGTTAAGTTTTGCTATGACTTCAATCGACGACTACGAATCGCAAATAAGACAAATAAAACGCGATGGCACTTCATTTACCTGTCGCATGACCCAGTACAAACGCACCTCTAAAAACAGCGTTTGAGACACTTGGCCAAATCAGCTTGATAATCGTCTCAAATCGGGCTTGTCTAAACGTCTGTGTTTAGCCCTAAATGCAAAAATCTCCCGCATAAGCTGGGGTTTTATACAAAACCTAAATGCTTACACGGGAGATCTTTATCAAAAAGCGGAGAGAGAGGGATTCGAACCCTCGGTACCGGGGATTCCCAGTACGACGGTTTAGCAAACCGTTGCCTTCAGCCACTCGGCCATCTCTCCAATCAAACCTGAGTTTGGTCGCGTATTGTCGCTATCATCAGAGGTTGTGTCAAATGAGATAAACACACCTAACCTCTACAAGCCTGCTCCATAAGGACTCTGGGTGTATCATTTATGGATAAGGAATAACTCTAAGGGTTTGACGGGTTATATTAGCATCATGAAAAAGACGAAACATCCCGTTCGATTCAGCGTTTTATTGGTTCTGTTTGCGATCACTCTGATAGGTTTCATACAGACGTGGCGGACTCACGATTTTATATGGGCAAAGGATTTTAATATGCCAACAACACAACCCACAGATGATGTGGTTGCAGTCAAAGTTTTCAATGAGCAAGGCCAATTGGTCGGGCCAGTGCGTTCGAATTTTGTCTTTAAGACCAATGCACAATGGAAAGAGCAACTTGGCAAGGAGCGTTTTTACATTCTCCGTGAACAAGGAACCGAGCAGCCGGGGAGCAGTCACTGGCTTTCGAATAAAGAAGATGGTGTATACACCTGCGCAGGATGCAACTTGCCTTTATTTTATGCGAACACGAAATTTGAATCAGGCACCGGTTGGCCCAGTTACTTTAATGCGATCTACCGAACCTAGCGATCCATGAAGATCGATCAGCGGGCATGGTTCGCAAAGAAATTCACTGCGTGCGTTGCAACGGACACATGGGCCATGTCTTTGATGATGGCCCTAAGCCCACGGGACTTCGCTACTGCGTGGATGGCATGAGTTTGGAATTTACACCCACTGTTGATTATGTAAAACTAGCAGACCCTGCTGCACAAACCACCCCCATTGACCAACTCGCCCAAGCTGTCTTTGCAGGCGGTTGTTTTTGGTGTACTGAAGCAGTCTTTGAGCCGGTCAAGGGCGTGATTGAAGTGATCAGCGGCTATGCTGGGGGGAGCAAGGAAACAGCCAATTACACGCTGGTTTCCAAGGGTCAAACCAAACATGCTGAAGCCATCCGCATTGTTTATGACCCCGAAATAGTGAGCTATGACACGTTGATGGAATTGTTTTTCACCGTCGCTCATGATCCCACCCAACTCAATCGTCAGGGCAATGATGTGGGGACACAATATCGTTCAGCCGTTTTTGTCAGTAATGACTCACAACGTCAAATCGTCAAAGCCTATATCGACAAACTCCAAGCAAGTAAAAAACTTACCAATCCCATCGTCACCACCATTGAACCTTTGACTGAATTTTATACCGCAGAGAAATACCATCAGGATTACGTGAGCTTGAATCCAAACAATCCGTATGTCCAGCAAGTTGCTATTCCCAAGGTCAAAAAGTTAGTTTCCAAACATGGTGACCTGCTCAAAAACCAATAGCAGTTCAAGCAACAACACACTGTGAATTAACTACCTCACTTCCGGGGCTTTGTTTATATCCGTCAATCGACAATGAACAAATCACAGAACATTTATAAAAACTCACCCTCATACAACTTTTAACTGCCTATAAATTTAACGACCAATTATGACATACTGTCCTCTTGCACCATTGGGCTTGACGATGAAAACGCTATGATAAATTTTGCCACGGCAAATCAAAGTTAAAGCAACAGGACACCGTCATGCGTCTCGAATCACAGCAGCAACACAAACTTATTTATCCCCAAGACCCCAAGCTTGGCAAGGCACATCCGCATTGGGAAAATGAAAATGTCATCAGTATTAACAAGCGTCCGCCGCATGCGACGTTTGTACCTTGTGATGATTTTGAGCAAGCGATCACTACGTTGGATGTTTTTGAAGATAGCCGTGAGGTTTCGCCATACTTTTTATCACTCAATGGCGACTGGCTATTTAAGTGGGCTCCGTCGCCTGCTAAGCGTCCACGCGAGTTTTACAAAGCGGGGTTTAATAGCAGTAAGTGGAAGCGCATCACCGTGCCAGGGAATTGGGAAACCAATGGCTATGGCACGCCCATTTATACCAATGTCACCTACCCGCACGTCAAGAATCCACCCTTTGTGATGGATCATCAAAAGCAATGCCCCAAGGATTGGACCGTCACCAAAGAGCCCAATCCAGTAGGCTGCTATCTTAAAACATTTGATCTGCCAGAAGATTGGAAAGACCGCCAAACGCACATCCATTTTGCGGGCGTGCAGTCAGCGTTCTATCTCTGGATCAATGGCAAGCTCTTGGGGTACTCACAAGGGGCCATGACACCCGCAGAATTCTGTCTAACGAACTATCTTCAGCCCGGTCAAAACACGCTAGCCGTTGAAGTCTACAAATACTCCGATGGCAGCTATCTTGAAGACCAGGACTTCTGGCGTTTAGCAGGCATCTTCCGCGAAGTAAACTTGCTCTCCACACCTGCCGTGCATGTGCGAGACTTTCAGGTGCAAGCTGATCTCGATGACCAATACCGTCATGGCACCCTTCACGTCACAGCCCAAATCGAAAACCTGGGCAACGAAATCTCCGACGATTACAGCCTGATGCTGCAACTCTTTGATACTAACGGCTGCGAACTGCCCATCGATGTCTCCGGCGTGACGGCCGTTGGTCAAATCAATCATGGCAGCGAAA
>JAESSU010000325.1 GCA_016763955.1 Phycisphaeraceae bacterium
ATACCAATCACGATTAAAACTCGTGCGTGACTGACCTGGCGAATGTAAATGCTCCAAAGGTTTATGAATCGTCCGACGCGCATAAAATAGACGCGATGCGTATCAGTCAATACTTCTTGCTGTGAAATATCATACAGACGGTTTGCCTTAAACGTTTAACACAAGTTCTAAAAATCTCATCACCCCCGGAAGTTTTACTTGAGTCCACAAAACGTATTTCAAATCATCCCTCACCCCCGGAAGTTTTGAAAACAAAAATAGCTGCGAGGCAACGCATCGCTGACTCATAAAATAAAGCCGCAGACACGACAATCAAATTAAGAATGCGATAAGTCTAATGCAGCGGTGATGGTCAACACTTGAACAGACTTGATTAATGCCAAGCGATCTAACAAACGAGCCAGGTAGTCTGAGCCAATCGGGCCCCAGCCTTCATCATCAAGACCATGTAATGTGTAGGTCAACCAACCTTGAGACTCAGCAAGACACTGAGCGATGCAGCCAACGAGATGCGCTTCACAATTACCCGGCCCCTGCCCTGTGGTGGTTAATTTTTGTTGGCCTCTGTGTGGCATTGCATTGATCGGATTCCCGCCAACTCGGTAAGCTCTGACCTGTGTTAAAAGCCATGCTTCTAACTCCGGGGTGGCAGCATTATATGGAAAATGAAAAACGCAACGAGCCGGCTCAAACCCCTCAAGATTTTCACGAAACACATCTAAGCAATCACCAATCAAGGTCTTGGATTCTTCAAGAGCAAGTAACGATTTGTTGGCATGTCGATAGCCGTGAGGCATGATCTCATGGCCACGACTTTGCAGTTGATTCCATAGCGCAAAATCGCCCACCGGAGATTTTGTTTGCCACGTAGGGTTCTCCCCCTTAGCCACGACGTTAAAGCAGGCAGATAGGCCGTGATCTTCAAAAATCTCAGCTGTTTTTAAAGTTGATTGACACAAACCATCATCAAAGCTCAGTGTGATTATGTGCATTATTAATAGTCGTCGACCGTGGGGGGCAAAGGATCAATGGTTTGGGCCATCCGTTGGCATAATAGTTTTAGCATTTTTGCCCACTCGGCGAATCGCGTTGGATCATGCCAAAGATTGTGCACCATACCCGGATCTTTTTTAAGATCATAGAGTTCGCCATCATCCAGATTGTGGACGCAAGTCAAAGCATAATCTTTAGTGCGCACGCCTGTAAGATAAGCACCACCCGTTTCTTTGTAACAGCCTTTAGGCGGAATGGCCTGATGGTATTCATGATAAACCGAGTCACGATGTTGCTGCAGATCAGCCTCGCCTGTTATCTGTGGCCAGAAACTTTTACCTTGCATGCCCTCATAAATCTCAAGCCCCGCGCCCTGCATCAACGTTGGCGCAATGTCTGTTAGTTCGACCAGCGCAGAGCTATCAAGCCCACCTTTGATCTTATCGGGATAATGCATAATCAGTGGCACATGGACCATTTCATCATAGAAATAAGCGCCTTGCATATACATGCCATGATCACCGAGCATCTCGCCATGGTCGGAGAAAAACAGAATGATGGTGTTGTCTAGTTGCCCCGTTTTTTCTAAAGCATCCACCATGCGTCCGACTTGATAATCAATATGGTCGATCATTGCCCAGTAAGCTGCGCGGATCATGCGGTGATCTTTGTCGGTCATATTTGCTGCTGAAAATTGTCCCCCACCAAAGCCGTAAACACCGCGGCGATCTACCATCTGAAACGGAGGTTTGTTGTCTAATTCGCCTTCGGTGTAGCGTGGCAGTGGAATCTCATCAAGTTTATCGAGATAAGGCTGAAGAAATTCTTCCGGCGGATCGTAAGGAGCATGCGGGTCTTTAATATCACAAGTAAAAAACCATGGCCGATCCAAAGGCTCATTGCATTTAATGAAATTAATTGCGCGTTGCGCAACCCATGTCGTGTTGCTGGTTTCTTTAGGCATCCCGAAACTAACATATTCGCTATCGCCAACGGGGGTTTGCTTAAACTCAATGTCGTGCTCCATCAGCCAAGCGGTATAAGCACTGACCGGCATCGCTGGCGGATGCATCGACCAGTCAAACACACTATATCCGTCATCAATTCGCTTCTCACACCACTGCACACTTTTAGGCGAACTTGCTGACAAGTGCATTTTGCCTGCATGCCCACACATGTAATCGTTGTCTGCTAGTAAGCGTGAAATCAGCCGTTCACTTGCGGGAATCATCTGGCTGTTTCGGTTTACCCGTGTGGTACTGGGATAGCGTCCCGTTAAAAAAGAAGCGCGGCTCGGGCTGCAAATCGGACACTGAGAAAACGCATTACGAAATAGAACACCGTTAGCAGCCAAGCGGTCAAGGTTGGGCGTTTTGACATATGGATTTCCCATACAGCCAAGGGTGTCCCAGCGTTGTCGGTCGGTACAAATCCACAAAATATTAGGTGCCATCGTTTTTCTTTCTTTATTGTGTTATAGAACGCCCGGGGATCATCGAACTATAGAGCTTGCCTGCAATCAACACTTTGCCATCACTAAAACCTTCCGGTCGATCGGCTAACTCTTTGATCATACGATCACGCCACAGCGTCACGCGATCTGCATACTTAGGATCGCAGATCAAATTCGTGCATTCATCCGGATCAATTGCCAGATCAAAAAACTGTTCACGACCATCAGCAGGCATCCAGATATATTTCTCAACACCATCGGTCAGAGTTTGGTGAACAGGAGCGTGTTCGATATGGAGATACTCGCGGCATTGGGTTTGCTCACCACGGATCAAAGGCATTAAACTTTTGCCATCAATATGATCGGGGATATCGATGCCCACTAGATCAAGTAACGTGGGCATAATGTCCGTATGCGTTGCAACTGCATTGA
Source organism: Phycisphaeraceae bacterium (assembly GCA_016763955.1). GTDB lineage: Bacteria > Planctomycetota > Phycisphaerae > Phycisphaerales > Phycisphaeraceae > UBA7800. The sequence continues at coordinate 2,879 of JAESSU010000325.1, forward strand.
CTGTTGATGTACGATCAATACCAAATTTCTTGGGTGCTTGAATCATAAACGGCACACGCGCGGATGCTTCGTAAGGCACGCTTTTACGCCAAGCATAATGGTCGCCAAGCATCTCCCCATGGTCACTGGTAAAGATCACAATGGTATTGTCATTTAGGCCGAGCCCACCCATCGTAATGCTATTAAGCAAGCGGCGCATCTGATCATCCACATGGTTAATTGATCCATAGTAGGCAGCGCGAGCGCTAAGCAGCGCTTCGCCTTTTAGATCAATATGGCTCGGTGATATCAAATCATTTTGGCTACCAAATACAGGCGCAGTTGCCCAGTCACCGACAATCCGATCAGGCACACCCGTGCGCAAGTAACGTTCCATATAAAACGCAGGCGGCCGCAACGGCGGATGCGGTGCAATAAATCCAACCGAGAGAAAAAACGGCTTATCACGGTCACGTTCTTCAAGCCATTGCAATGATCGATTCACAGTCCAATTGGTAAGATGCAAATGGTCATCAAGGTGCCATGGCCGAGCGGTATGATCATTATGCATCACCCCACCACCAAACCAACCGCAACTACCTTCAGGGCCGACTTTTTCGAGCCAACTGTCGTAATTTTCTCCGGGGACTGACGCGAATTTATTGCTGAACATATCGCCAAATCCAAAAAGTTTTTCAGGTGGATACTGATGCATATTTCGCCCAACAAGGCCCGTCTGATAGCCATGGTCTGCTAGGATACCCGGAAGGGTTGCGGGCGGGTTCCACTGCTCCCCATCTTTATAGCCGACCATGCCGTTAAGCTGAGGCGACATGCCCGACATGATACTACGTCGCGTTGCAATACAACTTGGACATGGCGAATAAAACTTCGTAAACCGCACGCCATTGGCAGCAATATTATCCATCGTTGGTGTCAAAAGAACCGGATGGCCCTCAACACCAAGACAATCACCACGTTGTTGGTCGGTCATAATTAACAGGATATTGGGCTGACTCATAATTTCCTTTGTTTGGCCTGTCGATAAAGAAGTAAACACTTAGTCGAATTTTATGATGTCGCCTCAGCAATCAATTCTGCGTTAATACGACGGAGATATTTAGTAGCCTTACGAATTGCGTCGGCAGCATTATATTTATTGCCTTCATATTCAATATTGATACAGCGATCATAGTTCGCATCTTCCAAAGCCTTAAGACAACCCTTGGTGTCCAACGCAGCTTCACCGATTAAATCTGAGGCCATCGTCTTGCCGTTGAGCATTTTCATGCCTTGACCTTCCTCGACGATTTTCCAATCCTTAAAATGCACATGCACAACATGCTCAGCGACATCTTTAAAGGACTGGATCGGCTCCTCACCGGAGAAAGCATTGCCGTTGTCATAAGTAATTTTCAGACCGGGGACTTGCTGCACGGCTTCAAGTAGATCGCTGGCAATCACAAAAGGACTGCCCGCGCCGGGGAAGTTTTCGACAGTCAAATTGACACCTGCTTCATTGGCAAACGGGATCACTTCCTGCAAACCCGCGATCCAGTTTTTGCGAGACTCATTACGATCCACACCCGCCTTAGCAGGCGTGGGGATCATCACCGTCGGAGCGCCAAGAACCACGGCTGCTTCAATCCCACGGCGGGCATCATCCACGGCTTTGCTTCGCTCGGCCTCAGTTGGAAAGTTCAAGTCTGCCATAAATGTGTGAGCCACTACGGGAATCGCACGGTCATCAGCCATTTTTCGTAATTCACTGGCAGTGCTACCGTGAAGTGTCACCAGATCAATACCATCAAGTTTAAGTTCTGCCGTCAGATCAAACATTTCCGTCAGATCAAAATTAGGCTGGCGACTCATTGTGTAAGACATCATGGATAGTTTCATAGGTTTAACCTTTTTAAAATTTCTATTGTTCAACTATTTTGCCATCACGGGCAATGTATTTAAAATTCTCATTCACAAAAACAAAACAACGACATAGATACAACATCAAGACGATGTTGCCATCAATTCTGCATCGAGATTTCGTAGATACTTTGTTGCCATCCGCACAGCCTCTGTGGGATTGTATTTATTGTTACAGTATTCAATGTTAATGCACTGATCATAGTTCGCATCAATCAAGGCTTTTAAGCAGGCCTTGGTATCAATAGCCCCCTCGCCGATCAGAGCAGGAACCATCGTTTTGCCATTGAGCATCTTGTTGCCTTGGCCTTCTTCGACGACATCCCAATCCTTAAAATGTGCATGCACAACATATTCTGCAATATCTTTAAAGGACTGAGCAGGCTCTTCACCGGAGAAAGCGTTGCCGTTGTCATAGGTCACTTTTAGGCCCGGGACTTGTTGCACTGCTTCAAGTAAATCAGTTGCAATCACAAAGGGGCTCTGCGCACCGGGGAAGTTTTCTACGGTTAAGTTGATACCCGCATCATTGGCAAATGGAATCACTTCCTGCAAGCCGGCAATCCAGTTACGACGCGAGTTATCACGATCCACCCCAGCCTTAGGCGGCGTAGGGATCATGACCGTTGGCGCACCAAGAACCACAGCTGCGTCAATCCCCTCCCGGCAGAGGTCCACAGCTTCACGTCGTTGAGCTGCACTGGGAAAATTCAGATCTGCACGAAACGTATGAGCCACCACGGGGAAACCGCGGTCATCAGCCATTTTTCGTAATTCGATCGCGGGGGTATCGTGTAGTGTCACCAAATCAATGCCATCAAGTTTCAGTTCTGCCGCCAGATCAAACATCTGCGTCAGGTCAAAAAAGTCCTTTTGCAGGCTCATTGTAAAAGACATCATGGATAGTTTCATAGGATCATTCTTTCTATATTTATTTATTCGTTTGGCCAAAGTTGGCGTAATAGCCTGGAGACTTTATCTACAAGTTTATAACCCGTCTCTGGCGTGAAACGGCACCATTGAATCGCTTCGCCGGAGTACCCGCCGCCGATGATGCTATATAGCGTCGGACAATAACCGGCATAGCCATCGGCAACAGAACAGACCGCGGTGATCGGAGCAGGACTGCGACGTTTAATATCCAACCCAAACTGACAGTAAAGCTCCGTAGGCTGAGTGACCAAAGCCACATCGCCGATACGCAGCACATGCAAACGCAAAGTATCGGTCGGGTTCTCGCCAAATTCATCTTGCAATGAAGTAATGCCCCATGCAAAAATGCGGTTCATACCACCACCTTCTTTGCCTTGTTGCATCTGGCTAATTGTTTCTCTGGCTAGCGTCAGCCGATCCGGTGCGGGCAATCGTACATCCGCAAGCATGTCTACATACACATGGCCAAAGGCGACCTTGTCATGCAATGGTGATTCATGAAAGAGCCGTAAGGTTTCACCTGCAAGCAGATGACCACAGCGTTTAAGAATCTGCTCAACCGTTTCGACTTGTCCTTTGGTCATGACATCTCTTCGGCAAACATCCCCCAAGGCTCCGTTGAAAAACAACACGGGAATTTCACCAAGGGAGTCTCGGATATGACTTCGTGCCTCACCGGGAAAATCACTTGAGAAACATTTTTCACTAAAAAATGTCGTAGGATGAGCCGTATTCTGATGAATCACAGCCAGCAGTTTTCCATCTGCATCACAAGCAAAAATAGCCACATGATCTGGATCGCCAGGCCCTTCGAATCCTGTAAAATCGGTCCGCAGAGCAGGGTTGTGCATGCTATGCGATCCATCCGACCAACAACATCGACGGTTGTAACCCACCGCAGCGTTCCCAAGTCCCCAGCCGATTTTCGATGGCACAGCAGCCTGCTTGGCTTGCTTGGCCAATACAATTAATTGCTTACAAAGCGTTTTTAGAAAACCGTCTTCAACAGGCTTGTCAAAATCGGTCTTCATGACCGAGGGGCCTGAATGCGTGTGCGTTGCACTAATGATCACATCAGAGTCATTCAGACCAATGGCATCACCGATTGCCACTCGCGTGGCGATCACAAAATCAGTTGTCAACACCGCCACATCACAACTAATTAACAAAACCGTTTGATCATCACTGCGAAAATAAACCGCATTGGCTTCGAGTTGATCACGAACAACTTTCGCGGGCTGATCAGCAATACCGGCACCCTGAATCTGAGTCCCTAATGGGGGCGTGATAATGACCGAAGCGGCACCTGTCTGAATAGTCATTGTATTACCTTGGATCATTGCCTTGTGGGCCATCCGTGATTGATTAATGGCTTATAAATACAAGCCGCTGGAATCTGCTTACACAGTTTCCGGCGGCTTGCTCAAATCTATCAATTGACGCTGAACAAGCTACTAAGGACTTATTTACTGTCCAAAATTTGGTCTGGGTCAATTTTGCTGATGTTCTCAAAGACTTTGCGGATACCTTGGCCAGTAAGCTTAGCAACGTCTGGGCCATTGGGTGCACGCAGGGGCATGATCACTGCAAAGTGCGTATCCGAATGGCGCTGTGCCACAGGGAAGTTTGCCGGATTGTAATCAATATCTAATGCATCATGTTCCGCCCATGGACTGCCCTTGCCATAAGCGTTCTTAGCTTGGAATACGGTCATGCTCGGGAGGATGAATCGCTGCCAAACACAACACCATGAACCTTCAGCTTGCACGGCCTTGACGATCGCGTCACGCATACGAACAGGATCGCCCGTCCAACCAATTGCTTGCATATCAATACGGATACTAAAGTTGTAATAGGTATGTGAGTGACCTTCGGGTTCCGTTGGGAGAATCAGTCCGGTTATGTCTTGAAGCTCCGCACGTAACACAGCAGCATTGGAGCGTTCAGCTTCAAGGTAGCCATCAAGTTTTCTTAACTGTGAGCGACCAAATGCGGCGGTCAAATCGTTACCGCGATACATCCACCCTAAGGCATAAGCATGATAATCACGGCTTTCTAGAGGGGTTCGCGTTTCGCCAAATGACCAAAGACTCGCTGCGCCAGCACAAATTTCTTCGTCATCTGTAAGGAACATACCACTTTCACCGGCACAGAGACTTTTGTTTTGGTTAAAGCTCAAAGCAGCGCAATGTCCCATCGTGCCAACCTTACGACCTTTGTAAAGAGCGCCATGGCTCTGACAGGCATCTTCAATCACCTTGAGGTTGTACTTGTTGGCAATGGCCATCAATTTGTCCATGTTCAACGCCAACCCGTGCAGATGCACTGCAACGATAGCTTTGGTTTTGGACGTGATGGCAGCTTCGATTTTATCGATGTCCATATTGATCGTATCAAAGTCAATATCGACAAAAATGGGAATCGCATTGTGATGAATAATGCATGTCGCACTAGAAGACCAGGAGTAGCCGGTCACTAGAACATGATCGCCTGCACCCACGCCGCAGCCGACGAGTCCCATGTGCAATGCAGCCGTTCCACTATTGGTGAAGATGCCGTATTTATTGCCGTTCCAAGCCGCCATTTCTTCTTGAAAGGCTTGGCTATTGGGGCCAAACGCATGCTTCCCACCGTTAAGTGAGTCAAGCACCATCTTGCGATCGGTATCATCAATTGGGGGCCAGTGCTTCACAGCGGTATCAGGAACTGTGGGGGTGCCGCCGAGAATTGCCAACGGTGATTGAGTCGATGTTAAAGTCATTTTAATGATGTCCTTCGTTATAGTTTTATACAATGGCCTATCCACCATAAGCCGACTATAAATTATCCCATCACAAAATTTGATTTCAAGAGGAATAACATGCGATCACGGGTAATGTATTGTCACTTACCCCAAAAAATTACACCATTTTCCCAAAAGTGCCCGCGTGGATTCAGGGAACCCTAATAGGTGAACAAGCTTGCGTGGTATTTTGCAAAATTACTTTCCACTTTGAATGACACATTACCCGCGGGAATTCTTCGGCTTCATCGTTTCTTCCCCAGCATCTTTAACACCACGAAGCATAAATACCCAGAAGGCACTGCAATCAATATTGCAATGCCCCCAGACACCCACCATGACCAAGCAAACGTTTTAGGCAAGGGCAATGGCAAAGAAAGTGGGAACCAAATAATACAGAATGTAATTCACCGAGGTGATGGTCATGAAAACCGACGAGATCAGACGATACGTTGTGCACCTCTGATAGGCTGACAGCCCGATTCGTTTCTCTAAAGCAGCAGGGCTCGCACTTTTAATATAGAAAAGCGTGAACAAAAAAGACGAAGCGAGGAGCATGCCGAAATTTAGAATAGGAATCACGGGGGGTGCCTCCTACTCGCAGTCGCGTAGCCAATTACCACCTAACAGTTAATTGAATTGTACAACAAGTTCTCTGATTCGAGATGAACTTGACAGATTCACAAACAATATTGATTTTCTTGTCATTCAATCGAACTAACTCCGGGCAATGCGTGCGTGTAAGTATTCCAGATTAAGTAAACATCAAGCATCTGGCATATACTTTTAAAACAAATTTTCGTGTGATCAGACGGGTATTTGTGCCCAGACCATGCAAGAAATTCTTTTAAATTTTTAGTATATGCGTTGCTACCATCGAAGGTGTAGTGTCTGCTGATAAAATAGTCATACATAGTACGCATTGTTTTATCTCTGTCAGACCTTGAAGGAGACGACCTGTTACTGCTTTTTATTGCGCAAACTAAAATTATAAACGGTATCTTTTCTTTAGCCTGTATAAAATTAGAAGATGCAGCTATCAGAGATGTATAAATAAAGCACTGTTCAATTTGACGTGGAGACAAATTCAGTCGCGTGGGACCACATAATTTTGCCAACGAATCAATACTGATTTCGCTTGTGGGGCTAGCCTGAGGATTAAACTCCGTTCCGTACTTAAATCCATGATCGTCTAAAAGAGATTTTAAGTGCGCCTTGACATGTTCGATATGGTCACTTTCAGGATCATTAGATTCGTTATCAAAATAATTAAATTTTGGAAGTTTTGTCTGTATGTGAATAAATTTCTGCAAATAAATCGTTGCGTCATCCATGCCAAAACCATATGTATGAGCTATAGATTTAATTAATATTTCCTGATTGATTGACATAACAAAACATACATGGTGGATTCAATTCCGAAGCGCAACACCGGGGAGTAAAAGCATGACATCGTGAGTCTGGTAAATTGAGGTTACTTAAACAACTTCAAACCAACCGGAGCCCACGATGCCACACGCACAGCTTACCACAA
>JAESSU010000326.1 GCA_016763955.1 Phycisphaeraceae bacterium
CGACTGCGATTTTGCTCAATTATGCGGCTAAGCGTGCTAATGAGTTAGGGGTTGCGATGGATCAGTTGGGCATCACTGCGCAGCAGATTCATGATCTAGGGCAGCTTGCTGATGATGATAAGATTGGTTCTAGTGCTGCTGCGGATTTGTTTAATATTTGCTGTGAGAATCCGGGTGTTTTAGCAGAGCAGCTTGCGAATGACAATAAGCTTATTCAAGTCTCTGATACGGGTGCTTTGGATGCGATGATCGATGAGGTTTTGGCTAATCCCAAGAGCGCCAAAGCGGTCGAGGACATCCGAGGCGGCAAGGACAAAGCCATTGGCATGCTCATGGGGCAGATCATGAAGCTTTCTAAAGGCTCAGCGAATCCCAAGGTGGTGACGCAGATGATTAAAGCGAAGCTTCAAGGTTGATTTAGAGCATCCCAAACGCAAACGTAGCAACGCGCGAGCTGCCCCGGAATCAGCTCGTGGTTATTATTTGCATTTTCAATAGCCGCAGGCATACTTGTCTGCGCGTAGACGTTACGATTGAATTTGAAATGCTCTAGTGCATCATTTTAGCTAAAACGTCACATTGTGTCGCAGCTATTTCCTCTAACGATACGGATTGTGAACCAATACGAAATAGCTGCAATGATGCAAGATGATTGCCTGGTTTTTTAGAAAAAACCACGGTCTACTGGGGAACTTTGAGTCGGGAAACTTCCGGGGGCTAGCTGCCAAAGAGCATGTTTCTGAGCATGAGGCAAAATAGGATGACACCGATGAACATGTTGACTAGACCGACGTAGCCGATGAGGTTTCGGGTGGGCGAATCAAATCGTTGCAGTGGTTTGTTGATCAGAGCGCAGGCTTTGTTGATGGCGGGGCTAAGGTGTACGAGTTGTTTTTGAATGTGGCCTGCGATTGTGACGGTGGTTTTTTTTGCGATATTTAAGGCAGATTTGATTCGTGCAAGGAGTCCCGTGCCTTTGCTGGGAGCTTGGGTAGCAAGGGCATTGGCATCGTCATCTAATGCCTCAGTCGCGGGGGACTGGGCAACTGGCACAGCTTGCTCGGCAGGTAAAACCTCTTGCGGTGTTTCGTAAGCATCCTCTGCGAGGGCTTCTTCGATTGATTCTTCGGGGGCGACAAAATCACCCATCAGCATGTCATCATCTATGGCAACACCGTCCGTAGTCGCAGCTTCAGAAACGGGCGGTTGAGTTGTTTGAGTTTGAGACTCCGCAGGTTTTGCAGGCTCAACTGGACTGGTGGCATGCACGGCATCAGGGGATTCGAAGTAACCTTCAAGATCGTCGGGATCCGCTTTTTGAGCCGTCGTCGGCGGGACTTGCTCAGTGATGGGAGTTTGGACGGGGGCTGCCTTTGCTGGGGGAGCCTTTGCTGTGGGAGCCTTTGCTGTGGGTTGTGGTTTTTCGACGGGGGTTTTTTGCAGCAAATCTTCGGGAGATTCAAATGCAGCTTCCGGATCAGCTTCACTAATTGAATCGCCATTGGCAATTTGGCCGGGCGTTTCAAACACACCGGAGACGGCATCGTCGGCATGTTCAGCCAATAGCGAGTCGATGTGCGTGATCATGGCTGCAGGGTCCTGCGGTTGATCGGTCGCAGTGTCGGGCAATTCCACGGCTTCTTCGACGATTTCTTGAGCTTCGAGTGCTTGACTGTCACTATCGACAAGTTCATGCAATTGATCTGCGGTCACTTCAGGGGCGCTTGCTGGCGAGGGGGCTGGGGAATCTTCTGAGACTGAACTAAGCAGGCCGTCTAACTGTTGGGTCAATTCGTCGTTGGTGAGTTGGGTGCTCTCTGAGGCGGCTTGAGGTTCAGGCGTATCTGCTTGCTGGGTGGGCGCGTCTGCGCTTGCAAACAGGGCATCAAGCTCGGATGCCAGGTCGATGTCTTCTTCAGGTGCTGGTGATGTTTGTTGAGGTTCACTGGCTTGTTTTTTCTCAGCGAGACGTTGTTGGAGGGGGGAGGATTTTTTCGCGTGAGCGATTTTATTGAGTTCCTCTTTAGCTTCACTGAGTACGAGGTCCCATGATTCGGCAAAATCAGCTTCATCTAATTGCGTATCGCTTAAATCATTTGCAGACGTTGGTGTGGCTTGTGCAGAATCGACGGCAGAATTGTCGAGGCTCAGCCCTTGACCGAGTGATTCGATCTTCTGGTCTTCTTCTTGAGCACTTTGTTTGAGCTTCTCATTGGTCAGTTCGTTGAGTTTGGTGACCGTATCTCCAAGTACCGAGTCTAAGGCTTGTTCTAGGTCTGCTTCGTGAGGTGATTGTGTCCCGTTGGCATCATTGCCTTGCTGGATTTGTGTGGTGAGTTGCTCACGGGCTTGATCTAGAACCTGATCCCACTGCTGGGCGAAGGCTTGGTCATCAAAGACACTATGGGGCTGGCCCTCTAGGAGTTGGTCGATGTTGGCATCAACGGTTCCTGGCTGAGCTTGTTCCTTGAGCTTTTGAATGTGCTGTGCTTGAAGCTGTGACTGGCGAGCAAGTTTTTCATCTGCTAGATCTGCCATCTTCTGTTTTGCCTGCCCTAGAACATTGTCCAATGCTAAGGCAAGGTCGTCTTCAGAAATCGCATCTAGGGTTTGCGCGAGGGCCGGGGCATCGCCTGCTGAGTCTGCAAAGAGTGCATCTAGATCATCACTGTCGAGTATCGCATCGTCTGCCTTACCTGCTAATGGATCACTAGCTTGCACGGGGGCAGCAGGTGCGTCGAATAGTGCATCTAAATCATCATTGTTAAGTCGTGCATCATCTGCCATGTCTGCAATGTTATTTGCAGTGGGCTCAATTGCTGGAGCTTCTTGTACAACGGGTTGGGGTGGTGCGACCGGTGTGGGGGCTACGGGTTGCGCAACGGGTTTAGGTGTTTCAAAAGCTTCATCGATGGCATCGGCTAATTCTTCAGGCTCGATGGGGATGAAGTTGTCTGCGGGATTGAATGTTTTGACTTTGGGATGAGCCGCAGGTTTTTTAGGCGCTGCCTTGGCGGGGGTTTGTGTTGCTTGAGCGACTGCTTGATCGATATCACGATCAACGACTTTAGCAAGGTCTTCTTCACTGGTGGGAGCGATGCTTGGCGCGTCGGTGGCAACGTCTGTATCGTCGCCAGATTGTGATGCTTGGTCGATTGCTTGGTTGATCAGGTTTGCGAGCTCGTCTTCATCTAAAATTTCTGTAGGTGGAGGTGTGGGCTCAGGGGGCTGCGATGGAGCAGAAACAGGATCAGGTGTCGGTGTTGGTGTCGGAGTTGGTGCTGACTGTGTCGTTGGGACAGGCTTGGCTTGGACTGGAGGGGTGGGATTTTTTTGGGGTTGGTGGATAAATTTGGGTGTGCCATCATCATCGATCACTTGCTGGGCTTCCATGAGGCCGGGGTCGACTTCTTGAATCTCGTCGAGAAGTAACTTGAGCTTATCTTCTAGGGATAACTCTGGCTCGACTTGTGGTTCAAGCTCATCTTGGGGATTGGTGATCTCTGGCGTGTGATCCGTCACGTCGGTCGTTTCCTAGGCGGCTGCTTTTTGAAGCAGTCGTTATGCTGTACATCAGGTTCCAGTCACTTAGACTGGGTCTTGCCTGTTTTATGTTATCGACCAACTGGGTTTTAGGCTCTAAGATTCGTGTCCTGAAGATGGCAACGCTTGAAGATTCAAAAGAGGAATGAGGGCTTATGAGACGTTTTTTTTTTCGTTCAAGATGATTCTAGTAAAGAATTTACAGGTTTTTTGGTGGGCCAGACGGTCACATTGGACTCTGTGCAGAGTAAACATGTTTGGCGGGTGCTTCGGCTTGAGGTGGGGCAGACGGTTGAGCTTGTTGATGGCTCAGGTCAGTTGGCATTGGGTGTGATCCAAAAAATCAAGCCGATTATGGCAGTGCTTGTAGAGCAGGTGACGGTGATCTCGCCGGTATCGCCTCACGTGACGTTAGCGTGTGCGATTCCCAAAGGTGGGCGCGCAGATGACATGGTTAGCCAATTGTGTCAGCTTGGTTTAGATGAGTTAATCCCATTAAATACGACCCGAAGTGTAGTCGAGCCCCGTCAGACTAAGCTTGATCGCTATCAGCGCATCATGGCGGAGGCTTCAAAGCAGTGTGGGCGTTCCCATCGCATGGTGGTGAGTCCTGTGATGTCGCTCCAAGACCTTGTGACACGTGAATTTGACGAAAAACGCATTGGTTTGCCCACGGGTGAGGCTGTTGATCTACCTCAGGCATCGGTGAAGACACTGCTAATCGTGATTGGCCCAGAGGGTGGATTTACGGATGAGGAAGAAGCATGGGCTGCTGAGCAAGGTTATATCCGTTGGCAGTTTGGCCCCCATATTCTGCGCATTGAGACCGCTGCGGTAGCAAGTGTGGCGATCATCAGATCAAAATCCTGATTAATCTTGTGTTTTTTGATGTCTGAATTATAAAACTTTCTAGCAGTCATTGGCCGATCAATTTGTTAGATGATCATTAGACTGCCCCTTAGGCAATGTTTCATTTGTTGGCATTGCTTATTTGAGAAAGGATTTTTAATTATGATTTTACGAATTCCTGTTACCAAAGTATATGAAGTGCATGTGACTGATAAAGACGATGGGCAACTGGCAACACGATCCATTGTTAATCAGGTCAAAGGGCAAGCGAGTCATTGGAGTGTTGAGCAAGTTCAAGAGCGGGGAAAGCTTGTTGGGGCTCGTACGGGCGATGCTGCGATTGTCTGTGCAGATTATCCTGGGGACATGCCTTGCACTGACTGATCGGTTAAGTGGCTGATGTAAAATGATGAGTTTGCGCGTGTTTAGGCCTGATGTCGAGTGAGTGGCTAAGGCAATATTTACGCTTTTTAACCTGCTGAGTTTGACTTGCAGTTTTGTTTCTGGGCTTAGGCGTTTACAATAGTGAAACCATGAAGTCACTCCAAGGCCAATTTTTGATCGCGACCCCCAGTATGGATGACCCGCACTTTCGTCAGGTGGTCATGTTGTTGGTTCAGCACGATAGTGACGGTGCGTTGGCATTGGTGCTTAATCGTCCTAGTAATATGACCTTGGATAAAGCTTGGCAGCAGGTTGGCGATTCACCTTGTCAATGTGAAGGCATGTTAGGGCTTGGCGGGCCTTGCCAAGGGCCGTTGATGGCTTTGCATAACCGCGAAGATGTCGGCGAGAAGCAGGTTTTGCCCGGGGTGTATTTGAGTGTTGAAGAAGAGAATATTGCTTGGCTGATGCGCCGTGGTGCTGAGCAGATACGCTGTTTTATTGGTTATGCAGGTTGGACTTCTGGGCAGCTTGAAGAAGAGATTGCTCTGGGGTCATGGAAGATGATTCCAGCCAGTGATGAGATGATTTTTCAAGATGAAAACGAATTGCTTTGGAAGCTTGTTTCTAAGACTGCTGACCGAGCGATCAACTATCCAAATCTTTTGCCGCATATGATCCCCGATGACCCGTCGATGAACTAAGTGGTTCTTTGTGCGATTTCCTAGCTCTGTTGTAATATTTAGCCGCGTCGTGACACGACGTTGGTGAATTGTTGTTTGGACGTTCTTTGGGTGTCGTGTCACGACGCGGCGATCAAATGAATACAAAAGATCAATAATCTCTGACAGACTTGTTTGCGTGAAACCCCTAAGCGAGCACGATTTGATGCGCGCAAAAAAAGAG
>JAESSU010000327.1 GCA_016763955.1 Phycisphaeraceae bacterium
AGGCGTTAGCGAAGCAAAACGATTGTCAGGTCGCTCCCCACACGGGAGCGCGGATTGAAAATAGCGATAGCCTCCGCGCCGATTCCCGCGCCGAACGACCCATAAACGAGCCATAAACGATAGATACACCAGAGATAAGTAAATGTCGTAAACTCAGGCAGATGATGTCGTAAGTGCCTGTTTATAAATGGCTTGCAAAATGATCAAATAGGACTCATAAGCCCTAGGTCACAGGTTCAAGTCCTGTCGTCGCTATTTAGATAAAGCCCCGCAAGTCACTAGACTTAGCGGGGCTTTTTTTGGAACTGATGCGATGCGATGCGTTACGGTACAGTGATTTTTTTGACGACCTGCTTGGCGTCACCAAGCTGGGCTTGGCTATAATCAGTGCTTGATTTCATATCAGGAGTGATTCATGCCCCAAATTCATTATTACGGTTACAACAAGTGTGGCAGTTGCCGCAAGGCTTTGCAGTGGCTTGCTGCACATGATGTTCCATTTGCTGAGCATGCCATCGTTGATGATCCGCCTTCGGTTGCAACGCTCAAAAAAATCCTGACCTCTGGCAAGTATGAACTTAAAGACCTATTTAACAAGTCCGGCGTGCGCTATCGCGAGATGAACATGAAAGACAAACTCAAAGACATGTCACAAGCACAAGCCCTTAAATTACTCGCAGACCACGGCAAACTCATCAAACGCCCCCTCATCACCGATGGCAATAATCACACCGTCGGTTTTAAAGAAGATGTGATGCAAGAAACTTGGGGGTAAGCTAACGCCCGGTTGTTTGCAAAGCATCAGCATGCAATAGCCGTCGCTCTACCTCGCATCGCGGGGGGTTACTTTTTACTTTATTTTAATCCGTCTGCCGGGCCAACGCTCTGGTGACTCCCAGAAATTTCCATCACGTGAGGCGTAATAATTCTCTGTTGCAAGGTCCATCACCTTTGTGGTTCTCGCAGCGGACTTAGCGGTGCTAGGGCATTGACCTTTACCGTTAAGCTCGTTGACGATGGATTGAATCAAGGGTTGATGCACGTGTGGCGGGTCAGGCAGATTTAGAGTTTGTTCACCGTCACTGTTGATCAAAGTTAATCTTGGATGGGCAAAGCAAGCCATCGTGATTTTGCCCTGCGTGCCATGGATCAGAATTTGGTCTTCATGCGTATAAGAAGCAAAGTTCCAGCAGCCAGTCCCGACCGCGCCGCTGTTTTTTAGATTAAATCGTAAACTCACAATGTCTTCAACATCATGCTCCGATGCGACATTTGCCCCATGCCCAGTGACATCGACCAGCGGGCCGAGCATATAGTCAATGGCATCTAGTGCATGGGATGCCAGATCAAAAAACAAGCCGCCTCCCGAGTGCTGCGCTTGCACTCGCCAACGTGAATTCAACGGGGAGTTGGGTTTGTGGTATGCGGACATGAACAGGACGTTAAGCGAGGTGACTTGTCCGATTGCACCCGCTTCAATGAGTTCTTTGGCTTTGACAAAGCGAGGGAGTTGCCGGCGGTAAAATGCTGAAAAAACAGGGATATTGTGCTTGGCAAACGTTTCGACGATCTGGGTTGCTTCTGCAAAATTTCGAGTCAAAGGTTTTTCGATATAGCAGGGTTTGCCTGCCTGGGCGACTTGCAAGGCGTAGGAGCAATGGGTCCCCACAGGTGTGGCAATGTACACCGCGTCGATGAGGGGCGAATTAATTAATTCGTGGGCATCTGTTGTCCAATGGGGGACGTTATATCGCTGGGCAAAATCTTGAGCTTTGGCAGCATCGCGGCGCATGACCATGACGAGCTCACTGTGATCTGCTTTTTGAAATCCTGGCCCGGACTTAACTTCACAGACATCGCCGCAGCCGATGATGCCCCAGCGGATGGTGCGTGGTGTGGTTTGGCTCATGTGTGTTTACCTTTAAGCAAATTGTCAGATTCATCAGACACATTTAGTTATCTTGTTTTGGCTGCTTGATGTCAACTCACAAAAAACCACAGACATGGTGGACGTGTTTTTTTTTGAGGGGGATAAAATCAAGTGTTGTTTATGCGCCCCAGACTCGTGCGGTGGGGGTGGGTTCACAATCAAGGACTGCATCTGCAAACTTGTGGAACATTATCTCACGGATATTACTTGCAGTTGGATCATCAAAGAGATTGTTTAGCTCATTGGGGTCATTTTTGAGGTCAAAAAGTTCGCCCCATTCTCGGCCACGATAGATCGTCAATTTATAGTCGTCAGTGATGAGCGTTCGCAGATGAACTTCCGGGCCGCCCTGATGGTGGTTTTCGACGATGGCATAATCTCGCGCGTCCGTCCCCTTTGTCCAATTGGGAAGCATGTTTTTACCCACCATGCTCCGGGGAATTTCCATGCCTGCTGCTTTACAGAATGTCGGAGCAAAATCAACAAGTGATTGGAGGTCACTGCTGACTTTGCCAGCGGGAATTTGATCCTTCCATGCAGCGATCATTGGCACACGGACGACGTCTTCATAATGGAAGGGGCCCTTAGCGGTTAGCCCGTGTTGACCTAGGAAGTGGCCGTGGTCGGAGGTGAAGACGATGAGTGTGTTTTGGAGTTGGTGAAGTTCTTGGAGCTTGTCGAGAGTTTGACCGATCCAGTGATCCATGAAGCTGATCATGCCGTAGTAACAGGCCATGGCTTTTTTGAGGTCTTCTTGTTTGTGCAAGTGTGAGTGGTAGCCGTGATTCCCGTGTTGGTCTGCATTGTATTGGCTAAAATCAGGGTTTTGCTCACGGGTCATTTTGTGTGGCAGGGGCATCTTGTCGAATTCACCTTCGACAAATTCACCGGGCTCCATGTCCGCTGGATCATACATGCTCGCCCATGGTCCAGAGACTGCATAAGGCGGATGCGGGTCGTGATAACTTGACCAGATAAAAAAGGGTACATTGCTTGCATGTGCTTTTTCAAGGGCAGCGATGGTGCGTTTGCCGGTCCATGCCGTGTAGTGCAATTCTTGGGGCAGTTGCCATGTCATTTCTTTGCGGACGGTCGGGGACTTGGAGCTGTTTCCATCTTTGGTGCCATCGCTGGGCTGTTGAAAGTATTCCTTCCAATCAGCGAGTCCCTGCTCTTGGAGCCATATCCCATAGTGCTGACCGGCATGTCCTTCATCCGTGTGATTGCGACAGGTTTCCACATGATCAAAGCCGTACCACGGTGTGTGTTTATCGTTGAAGGTTTTCCAGTATTCCAGATCGCGTAGCAGTGGATAGGATTCGACACTTTCACAATCGACATCGGGTCGGTTTCTTAGTGGTTGGAAGTGAGCTTTGCCAATGAGTGTGGTCTGGTAGCCCTCATCATGTAGGTACTCGCCGAGTGTCGGGACATTTTCCGGGAGCTTGGTTCCTAGTGTAAAAGCACCATGCTGTGAAGGGTATTGGCCGGTGATCAGCGTTGCGCGCGTGGGCGTGCAGGTGGGGTTGGGGCAGTAAGCCCGGGTGAAGTTGGTTCCCATGTTTGCAAGGCGATCAAGGTTGGGCGTTTTGATTTTGGGGTTGTTAATACCCAGCGTGAACCAGTGCTGCTGATCGGAAGTGATGAGTAATAAATTGGGCTTTTCGGACATGGTTTATTATCCAAAATGAAAAAAGTTTAATCAGATATCAGTAGGCAAGGGGAAGGTGTCGCCGGTGTCCTTGATCCATTTTGCGAGTTGATCTTGTAATTTTTGGCGTTGTTGTTTAAAGCCACTGTTATGTGCGAGGTTGACTTGTTCATAGGGGTCTTCGTTGAGATTGAACATGAGCCAAGGTTGGTGTTCAAGGCAGATATATTTCCAACCATCTGTGGTGACGACGCCTCGCCAGGGTCTGTCGGTACTGTTGCCGTGGCCGGTTGGGACGACGAGTTGTAAGAATGCAGAATCTGGATATTGGGTTTTTTCTTTACCGATAACGCGTAAGGCCGAGTAGTCCGTACCACGCATCCAATCTGGGGGCGTGATGTCGCAAAGTCCTAGTGAAGTAGGGGCCATATCAACATGGTTGACCAGTGCGGGTGTGACGCCTGTGTTGCCTCCGTAGTGTGGGTTGGTGCCACCAAAAATCATGGGGACGCGGACGGATTCTTCATAGGGGCATGTCTTGAGGTATTGGCCGTGACTGCCGTGCATGTCCCCGTGGTCGGAGAAGAAGATGATGTGGGTGTCTTCAATCATGTCCAGATCCCAGAGTAGATCGCGGACACGGCCGAGGTTGTGGTCAAGATTTTCAATCATGCCATAGTAACCGGCTAAATCCTTTGAAGCCTTTTCACGCACACTTGCGACCTCTGGGACATTGTCTCGAAATTGTACGTTTCCGGGTGTGTGCCGTCCTTGAAATTCTTCCGGGCAGACATAGGGATTGTGTGGCGGCTGAACTGAGAGCACGCAAAAGAAGGGTTGGTCATCTTGTTTACGCTCATTGATGTAGTCGAGTGTCAGATCGGTCAACGCATCGGTTTCATAGGTTGGCAAACGGTAGTGGGGGATTTGATTGCCTTTGTCATCATGGCCATGCACAAAGCAGTCCCACTGACTGTTGTTGTTTTCGAATCCGAGCCATTGCTTGAAGCTGCCACGGCGTTGTGATGGGATGGTATGCAACGCGCCACGGCCATCGCGTTCATGCCAGCCATCGACATGCCATTTGCCGATGTAAGCGGTGTGATAGCCTGCATCATTAAATGGGTTTGCCACGGTGGGCGTGCCAGCGGGCATGCCATATTCATGTCCGGGAATCATCTCGTGGGGGTATCGGCTTGTGAGTAGTGAGCCTCGATAAGGGCAGCATA
>JAESSU010000328.1 GCA_016763955.1 Phycisphaeraceae bacterium
GAAAAAATTCTCGCCTCAAGTATCTCAAGATAACTTACGGGGAACCCGCGGTAATCTGCTTACGCAGCTTCCGGCGGCTTGTGTGTCAAACCATCAAGTAATCACTGACGGCCTACTAATGATCACTTGTGGGCGGAGCATATTCACCGACGAGTTCAATTTGAACACGGTTGATAGAAAACCCCAGTTCGGATTCGATTTCGTGGAGGATGTTTGCGGGGAGATTGTCTAGTAGGCGTTTGCCCAGATTCACTGGGACATCTGCAAGCGTTCCTGTGGTTCGATCACGCAGGTGCAGATGCTCATCCACGGTGGCATCATAGCGAGCGGAGGTTCCTCCATCAGCGAGTTTTTGTGCAAGGCTTGCTTTGACTAAAACTTCTAGTGTGTTGTAAACCGTAGCTAGACTGATGCCTGCATCAGTATTGGAGAGCTTTTGAAAAAGCTGATCTGCTGTGGGGTGGGTCGCTTCACTTGCCAGTGCGTTATAGACAGCATATCGCTGGCGTGTGAAGCGTAAGTGATGCTGAGCAAACAAATTTACAACCGCAGCTTCGTCGAGAGTATGAGACTGTTGAGACATGGCGGGGGTCCAATTGGGCGGGGTGCGCCCGAGATTTACATTTTAGAAAGATTATAAGTATAGGTAGAACTTTGCCATGAGGGAAGAAAATTTTGCAAGACGTATTGGCAGATGTCGGCAAAGGGCAAGTTGGGACAGTTGATCTTTGGATTGTGATCTGGTTTACAAGCTCGTGCAGATTGATTTATGGTTGATCTAAAAAAAAGTCCAGGCCTGAATCGGTTGGTGATTCAGTCTGGACTTTTGTGTAGATGTTTTGAGTCATGTGTGATGCGGCGAGTCAAGGTTATTTAGATGACTTGCCAGCTTTGTGTTCTTGTCTTTTTGCTTTTGCTGCTGCTTTTTCTTCATCGCTTATTTTGCCATCACCGTCTGTGTCAATTTTTTTGAAGTGTTCAGCTTTGCGTTGTTCCATTTTTGCTTTGAATGCTGTTTTTTCTTCGTCGCTTATTTTGTCATCACCATCGGTGTCAATTCTTTTGAGGTGTTCAGCTTTGCGTTGTTCCATTTTTGCTTTGAAAGCTGCTTTTTCTTTATCACTGATTTTGCCATCACCATCGGTGTCAGCACGTTTTTCCATCATTTTCTTTTGATGTTCTTTACGGGCCGTTTTTGCAGCTGCTTTTTCTTCATCGCTTATCTTGCCGTCCCCGTCAGTGTCAATTTTTTTGAAAAATTCAGCCTTGCGTTGTTCCATTTTTACTTTGAAAGCTGCTTTTTCTTCTTTGCTTATTTTGCCATCACCGTCGGTGTCTGCCATTTGTTTGAATCGTTGGGCATGTGCTCCCTTGTTGTGACCTTCTTTTGCAAAGGTGCTGGTTGCAAAAAATGAGCCCAGTGACACGGCAGCAATCAAAGAGAATGTGGTGAAATGTGACATGGTTTTAATTCCTTGTAATAAATGTTGTTTCAAATAAGTGGTCTGTGGGTCAAAACAGCCTGCTAGTTAAACGTGACGCTGAGGGTTCTATTGCATTGAGGCAAAAATAATGTTGGAGTCGCGATCTGGTTTTGCAATGGATGTGATGTAATAGGTCATAAGACCTTATTGTGATTGACTTAGGGGGTAGGTTGTGTAAAAAAAAAAGGCGCCCCCTTGATGGGGACGCCTGGATTGTTCTGAGGCGGCTCTTTGGTTTCTCTGGGCTTGCCGATCCTATTAAATTTCGGAGCGGATGGGCATGCCCGATTGAGTTCAAGGGGTCGAGCGTTCATGCTATGCCCCACTATTACCAAGCGAATGTTATCTCTTCCTGGCGGTCTTTTTCTTGGCAACTTTTTTCACAGCTTTTTTAGCGACTGCTTTTTTAGCGACCTTCTTCTTAGCAACCTTTTTCTTGGCAACCTTTTTCACTGCTTTTTTAGGAGCTGCTTTTTTGGCGACCTTCTTCTTGGCAACTTTCTTCTTGGCAACCTTTTTCACAGCCTTTTTAGCGACTGCTTTTTTAGCGACCTTCTTCTTGGCAACCTTTTTCACAGCCTTTTTAGCGACTGCTTTTTTGGCGACCTTCTTCTTGGCAACCTTTCTTACAACCTTTTTAACGGCTGCTTTTTTGGCGACCTTCTTGACGACTTTTTTAGCCGCTGCCTTCTTCACTACTTTTTTCTTCGCTGCTTTTTTCTTAGCCATGGGCTTATCCTTTCAAGAACGCCCTCAGAACATTAATCCAATTAGAAGCTGTGGTGAATTTGAAGTCAACAAAAATACTCACCTTATCGCGAATTCTTATCGGCAATGAACAGCACTCAGCTTGAAGAATAACCGTGTTGATGTTTAAACAAACCGCTACGCATAGTTGAATTGATCTTCAAATCAACTGTGATCGGATCAATCTTCTTCTTCCTGGGGATTGTATTGAGCAATGATTTGTTGCTGGATATTGTGCGGGACTGCTTCGTAATGACTAAGTTGCATGGTGTAAGAACCCTGCCCGCCTGTCATCGCTTTAACTTGTGATTGATAGTTTGTAAGTTCTGCAAGGGGCGCTTGAGCGCGAATGCAAAGCATCTCTCCGGGAATGGTATCGGTGCCTGTGATGTGGCCGCGTTTGCCAGACAGATCACCTGCAATATCGCCCATATGTGATTCGGGGATGTTGACTTCAAGATCCACGACAGGTTCAAGAAGCGTGGGATGTGCTTTTGTTACGGCATCCATGAACGCGCGTTTGCCGGCGTGGACGAAGGCGACCTCTTTGCTATCGACAGGATGGGTTTTGCCATCGTAGACACTGACTTTGATGTCTTGCATGGGATAGCCTGCGATGCAGCCATGTTCCATCACCAAGCGAACCCCTTTTTCAATTGCGGGGATGTATTGTTGTGGGACTGATCCGCCAAAGGTTTTGTTTTCAAATTCTAAACCTGTGCCTTGTGCCAACGGTTCGATGCGTAGAAAGACTTCGCCGAATTGACCTGCACCGCCGGATTGTTTTTTATGACGGTGATGTCCTTGGGCTTTACCGATAACGGTCTCTCTATAGGCGATTTTAGGGGGTTTTGTGTCAACTTCGACATGAAAGCGTTCTTTCATTTTTTCGAGAACGATTCGTAAATGCAGTTGTCCTAAGCCGTACATCACCGTCTGTTTAGTTGAGTTGTTACGTTGAATAATCAAGCAGGGGTCTTCGGTGGTCATGGATGTGATTGCTTTGGCGAGTTTCGTTTCGTCACCACGACTTTTCGCTTCAATGGCTACGCCGTCCATGGGCTTTGCGAAGTTCAGTGGTTTAAGGTGGATCACCGCATCCTCTGGATCGTCATGCAAGACGCAGTCAAAGTCCAACTCTTCAATTTTGGCTAATGCGCAAATGTCCCCGGGGATGCCTGCATCAACTTCAGCATGATCTTTGCCATCGAGTTTAAACAGATGTACGACACGCACGGGTTTGCGATTGTGGCCGATGTAGAGTTGGGTCTCTTTGGTGATGCGTCCTTGATGAATTCGGAACAAGCCCATGCGACCGACGAAGGGGTCGACGGTGACTTTAAATACATGGGCGATCACATGCTTGGATTCGTCAGGCTCTGCATGGAACTCCACTGCGTTTTCGTCTTCACCTTTGATAAAGGGTCTGGGGTTGCCTTCCATTGGATTGGGCGCAAGCGTCGTGAGGAAGTTTAGTAGAGCATCAATTCCGACGCCGGTGTGAGCGGAGGTAAAGAAAATAGGAACAAGGTGTCCTTCACGCAGTGCTTCTTCAAATGGTGCGTGTAAATCTTTGGGACTCACATCGCCGTCTTCTAAATATTTTTCCATGAGTTTTTCATCGACTTCGACAATTTGATCGATGATAGCGGTGTGCGCATCATGCACATTGGAGAAATCCGAATCACCTTCAGCTTTGGTCAGTACATCGATGACACTCGCACCGTTATTACATGGCAAGTTAAACGGCAGACATTCGTTGCCAAAGGTTTCGCGGATTTGTTCAATGAGCATGGGTAAGTTGACATTGTCCTGATCAATTTTGTTGACGATGATGCAGCGACAGAGATTGCGTTCTTGTCCGTAAGCCATCATGCGACGAGTCATCATTTCAATGCCGTTGTGCGCGTTGATGACCACGGCCATGGTTTCGACAGCAGGCAAAATGCTAAGGGCATGTCCCATAAAGTCCGGGAAGCCCGGGGTGTCGATGAGATTGATGTGCTTGTCTTGATAATCACAACTGATAATCGAAGACGAAAGGCTATGCTGGTGATGTTTTTCTAGTGGGTCAAAGTCGCAGACGGTGTCGCCGCGTTCGATGGACCCTTTGGCTCCAATTTTTCCGGTCTGCTGCAAAATGGCTTCCACCAGCATGGTTTTGCCACTGCCGCCATGACCGGTTAACGCAACGTTACGGATGTCCTGGGTGGTGTATCTGGGCATGATGACGGATCCCTTCAAATAAATGTAAAACAGAGCGTGTTTAGAACAAAAGACTAGAGTGTCATTAAGTATAGGCTAACACGCTGCTAAGACCATGCTTATTTTTTAAAAATACCCCTCGCCCCGGAAGTTTTTTAAGGCCATTAAGACCTTCGCGAAATTCTGACCCTTGAAAGCCGTTGGAAGCTGCGGAAACAGATTTTTGCGGGCTTCCCTACGCCTCCGAAAGTGAGTTGCGATACATCATTGGGGCTTTACTAGATGTAAACAGAAAACGGATTTATTGAAATCGCAAAATATTTTAATCGAGTAGTGAAAACCTTGTCTTGAAACTTCTAGGGAGGTTCCGGGGGGCTCTGGGAGGTTCCGGGGGCTGCCAGATCGACACCCCTTTGGCAGCATGGCGTGGCATCGTGGCAGGTATTACACAACCTTGAATTCACAGGGGTCTTATTTAAATATATGTAAATTGATATTTAATAAGTGTTTGCGGCTTACCTTGGAAAAATGACGCGATTTGGTCTCTGGCCTGTGCCTTGCAACATTCATCTTGTCATGGAGTATGTGCATTTGCACAAATCGACTCGCCTCAACGTGCTGCTGACAGAAGATCGGCCGCGCGGCGATGGGCATTGGTCGCATCACCTGCCCCGCCTGCTTGAGCCCTTTGGTGTGCAAACACACGTCGCTCATACGGGTCGTCAGGCGATTGAAGTCGCAGAACGCTACCCCATTCATGCAGCGGTTGTGGACTTGAGCACGCCCATCGACACGCCGGGCATTCCAGCGACGGACCCTGGCGATGGACTTTGGCTCATTGAACTGCTTAGGAGGCTGCCTAACAAGCCTCCGTTCGTGGTGGTGACCAGCCCGATGTTTGATCAGGCTCAGGTCTCTAGGGTGCTGCATCAGGCCCTTAAAGCGGGCGCGTTTAGCGTGCTTAATCGCCCCGCAAGCCTCAATGAAGTGTTGGCCGTCTTTCAAAGGCTTGTTGACACGTTTTATGAAGGCACGTGGCCTTTAACGAATCAAGATCGAAACCGGTTCTCGTGAATCGGATAAATATTGTGAAGACCCAGACCTTACGGTCAATTTTGTAAACAAACTAGAACCTAAGCGTTCAAAGTATCAAAAGGAGATCAAAGCATGAACGTGCGACCCCTCGGTGACAAGATCATCGTCAAACGTGTTGAAGCCCAAGACAAAACCGAATCCGGTATCTTTCTGCCCGAATCAGCCAAGGAAAAGCCCCAAGAAGCCAAGATCATCGCTATCGGTGATGGCAAAGTGCTCGACTCAGGCGAACGTGCAGCTTTCCAAGTGAAGAAGGGCGATACCGTTCTTCTAAGCAAATGGGGCGGTACCGAACTCAAGATCGACAAGCAGGATTACATCATCGTCACCGAAGAAGACATCCTAGCCGTCATCGCCTAACCCCCCCCCCGGAAGTTTCCCTCGAGATCAGGGAACATTTTTGGAACCCGTAGAAGCCCAGTGCTAAGGTCCGCCCAAGCATGGGATTTCACAGGTTGATCTCTCAAACCCGAATTACAAACCCTATTTTTTGGAGGCCCAATAATGGCTGCTAAAAACATTAAATTTGATACCGAAGCTCGCGAAGCTATTCGTCGCGGTGTTGCCAAACTCGCCAGAGCTGTGAAAATTACCCTCGGCCCATCGGGTCGCGTTGTTGTCTTGGAAAAATCCTTCGGCTCACCCACCGTCACCAAAGACGGCGTTTCCGTTGCTAACGAAATTGAACTCGAAGATTCACTGGAAAACATCGGCGCCCAGATGGTCAAGGAAGTCGCTTCCAAGTCCTCTAAGGATGCAGGCGATGGCACCACCACCGCGACCGTCTACGCTGAAGCCATCTTCACCGAAGGCCTCAAAAACATCACCGCCGGTGCAAACCCCAATCAAGTGAAGCGTGGTATTGATGCTGCTGTTGAAGCGATCATCGCGCAATTGCAAAAAATGTCCAAGCCCATCAAATCCGGCGAAGAAATCGCTCAGGTGGGTACTTGTGCAGCCAACCAAGACAGCCAGATCGGTGACATCATCGCTCAGGCAATGGACAAGGTTGGCATAGATGGCGTGATCACCGTCGAAGAAGGCAAAAGCCTAGAAACCACCGTCGACCTCGTCGAAGGGATGCAGTTCGACAAGGGCTACCTCAGCCCCCACTTCGTCACCGATGTCGCGGCCCAAGAAGTGGAAATGGAAGACGCATAC
>JAESSU010000329.1 GCA_016763955.1 Phycisphaeraceae bacterium
GCAACACTTTTTGCGGGCGCAGGGTATCAAAGCAACTGGGCTGCCACCGTAGATTGGGATGCTAATGACGCAGTTAGCGAAGAGATCGTGGCACTTAATAGCCAGACTGGAAACCTTTTCGTCAACATCGATTTCACCACCTACGACACAAACAATTTCTTTGACACCCAACTCAAAAAAGACTTACTGCAATACGCAGCGACTTCGGTCGCCAACCGCTTTGGTGATACGCTCACTGCAATTACACCCGATGCAAATAACACTTGGGATCAAGTGTTTTTCGCCCCTAACACAGGCTTAACTACAAATGTTGCGAATGCGACGATCCTTCAAAACGAGATCGTATTCTATGCAGGCGGACGTGATCTTGCAGGCAGCACCCTGGGCGTTGGCGGCCCCGGCGGATATGGTGCTGCCGGCTTCCAGCCTTTTTTTGACACGCTTGAAGCTCGTGGGCAAGCAGGCGCATTGGGAGCGAATGCAGACAAAACTGATTTTTCATTGTGGGGAGGTTCAATCGCGTTTGATACGAACAGCTCCTGGTACTACGGCATTGACAATGACGAACAAGCGGGCGAGTCGGACTTCTTATCTGTAGCCTTACATGAAATGGTCCACGGCTTTGGATTTGGAACCTCAGAGACTTGGGACAACCTAAGCGTGAACAGCTTATTTACAGGCACACAAACCACCAATCTATATGGCAGCTCACCGCCCGTCCAACCCTCTCACTTTGACTTTGGGGTCACCGACCCCTCAACGGGTCAAGAAGCGGCGATGGATCCAAACATCACCACCGGCACACGCAAGGTGATAACACCCTTGGACTTTGCAGTGCTTGATGATATGGGTTGGGATCTGCTTAGTGAACCTGCTTTGCTTGATGATGGATCAGTCACCAATTCACACATTTACACCCTGCCGGGCATGTACACTGTCACGCTGAAAATGCTCGACACGCAAAGCAACCTTGTCACTTACACCGTCTTGCTGCAAGTTATTGATGTATTGCAAGTCGCAACACTGACTCCCAACGGGGCAGGCTCGAATGCTGATGCTCCGGGGTATACCGCCCCTAACTTTAGCGCGTTTAAACAACGCTCCATTTTGCAAAGTGTCGTCATCACCTTCAACCGCGCTGCAACAGGACTCACCGCAGCAGATGTGCAGCTTAAACATATCGATCAAAATGGTGTTACCTCAACACCCACACTCACCGACAACATGATTAGCACCAGTGACAACATCACCTACACCCTTAATCTGCAAAGCCTGACATTAACCGATGGCGTCTATGAACTACTCATTAGCAACTCCGTGATCGATGCACTCACACAGGCAAACATGGATGGTGATCAAGATGACATCAGCGGCGGGCTATTTACCAGTACCCGTTTCCATCAACTCGGCGGAGACTTTAACGGCGATGCACAGTTTGACCTCAGTGACCTGCCCGCGTTAGCTCACTACTGGAAGGGACACACAGTAAACCCACCTGCCTATCTTGATCTCAATAGCGATAACACCGTCAACCATCTAGACCTGACAAATTTTACGACATGGATGAGTCGCCTCAACCTTCAGGTTGTCGAACAAATACAAGCCCCGCCTCAACAATCAGGGAACTTGGCGTTAGCAATAGCGGCTTATCAAAATGGCCAAGCGAGTCTAACACTCGTGCCTGCAAGCCAAGTAGCCAATGGCGATGCGGTGGCTTATGAAGACCTCATCGGACAGTGGATTGCCTAGTTGAACACAGCGGCTACCGCGTGAACTGCCCCGCAATAAGCTCATGGCTATAGAACGTCCTCAATCCAACTGTCGCGTTTACTTTGAAAACTAGCAGCGATGCAACGCATCGCTGCCCCGTGCCACTGGAGTAGCACGGCTTTGAGACGCTACGACTGAATTGATCATGCTCTATTGACGTGATTAAAATCGTTCATATCAACAATGCCATGCCTTAGAGAACACACGTTTTTCTGAGATTGGTATCATGTTCATTCTATTTATAGGCCCACACCACCGGATGACCCATAGCCGGATTAGAGGATGACCGAACATGATCGATCTCAAAGCACTGCGTGAAAATCCCCAACGTTACCGAACAGGTGCGATCAACAAAAATTACGACCCAACGCTCATCGACCGCTTACTAGAAGCGGACAGTCAATTGCGCGAAGTGATGAATCAGCAACAAAAGCTCACCGCAGAAAAAAATGAGATCGGCAAACAAATCGGCACGCTCGCAGGCAAACTCAAAAAAGCTAGCGATGACGAAAAAGCAGCTCTTTCACTACAAATCAAAGAATTACAACAACGCCCCAACGTCATCAAACAAGCTGAACAAGAACTCTCTAGCAAACTCACACCGCTCGAAACACAACGCAACGAACTGTGGCTCCAAGTCCCCCAACCTGCTGACGATGATGTCCCCGTAGGCAAAACCGCAGAAGACAATATCCAACTCGACACCTGGTCCCCAGACTGGTTTGACCCCAGCAAGTCATTCCAAGACAACAAAGGCTTTGCACCTAAAAGCCACATGGAACTAGGGGAAAAACTAGACCTCTTCGAATTTGAACGAGGTGTCAAAATGGCCGGATCACGCAGCTATGTCTTGCGCGGTGATGGCATGCGGTTACACAATGCAATCCTACGTTATGCCTTTGACTACATGACCAATGAAAACGGATTCACCCCCATGAGCGTTCCTGTGATGGTGCGCTATGAGTGCATGCAAGGCACGGGCTTTTTCCCATCAGGGCGTGATCAAGCATACGACATCGGCAACCCCACCGGAGAAGGCGATAGCCTGCACCTAACAGGCACAGGCGAAGTGGGACTCATGGGCTATCACATGGGGGAGATTCTAGATAGCGACCAACTGCCCATCTGCATGACCACCGTGAGTACCTGTTTTAGACGTGAAGCAGGTGCAGCAGGCAAGGACACCAAAGGCTTATATCGCATTCACCAATTTGATAAAGTCGAACAGGTCGTCATCTGCAAAGCAAACGAACAAGAAAGCCGTGACTGGCACCAAAAAATGCTCGGCTTTGTCCAAACCATGCTCCAACGCCTAGAACTGCCCTACCGCTTGCTGCAATGCTGCACCGGAGACTTGGGCCCAAAAAATGCAGACATGATTGATATCGAATGTTGGATGCCCAGTCGCGGCGATGAAGATGATGCGGGATTGCCCCGCGGTGATTGGGGGGAAACGCACTCGGCAAGCCGGCTGTATGACTATCAGTGTCGTCGGTTAAATCTACGATACCGTGACAAAAAAACCAAGAAAACACAGGTCTGCCACGCACTTAACAACACCGTCGCTGCAAGCCCGCGTATCCTGATCCCCATCATGGAAATGTATCAAAATGAAGAGGGGACGATTTCTGTCCCCAAAGTGCTCCAGCCCTACATGAATGACACACAAATCATCGGCTAATCTGCCTCATTTCCCTACCCATAACACGTTCTTATGTCGCTTGATTAAGCGACACGTTTTTCA
>JAESSU010000330.1 GCA_016763955.1 Phycisphaeraceae bacterium
AAGAAAAAATCCAAAACAAAACCTTGGGCATGCCCAAAGGGTCAAAAGTCAATAGCAAAGAGCACGGCCTGCCCACGCCGACTCCCGCAGTGGTCTAATGGGGAATACAATTCAAACCGCATAAGAAACGCATGGAACATACGGGAACAGATTCTTTGCCCATAAACGAACCTGACGCATTAAAAGTCTTGCTCGTTGAAGATTCCTACGCGGTGGCTCAGTCCTTTATCTTTCTCATGGAAGACCACGGCTGGCACATCGTCGGCCCTGCTCCAACCATTACCCAATCCATCGAACTCATTGAGCAACACCCTATTGATGTCGCGGTCTTGGATATCAATCTACAAGGTTCAGTCATCACACCTGTTGCTGATTTACTCCAAAATAAATCGATCCCATTTGTCTATCTCACCGGTTATGCCAACATAGATGACATTCTGCCTGACCACTTAAAACAGCACCCCATATTGCTCAAGCCCATCGATGTAGAAAGTCTCATCCAGACAATCAAACAACTCGTTGGCTCCAACAGTTCATAACTCCAAGACCGTCAAAAGTCTTATTCGATTTAATATTGTGGCTTGCGGGATTCATCATGCTGAAATTATTGTTAGAATAATCAGCAGTTAAGATTCACCAACCGCCCCCCCTGCTACTTAATCATCCCAGAGGTTACAAGCATGTTTCAAATTGCTCGCACGTCCTGCTATGTTATGTTCAGCCTACTGGTTCTTTGTAGTTTGGGTTGCCAATCCAAAAACTCCATTGGAACCCGCAAACTTGCAAGCTATGCAAATCTGTATGCTCAGCACCCTACCACACTCGTATACATGCAATCTGATGTGAGTCTTTACAACGCTTTTCTAATCGAGCCCGCACATTACCGGATCGACGCAAAAACAAAAGTTCGCTCTGCAAAACTACGAGCACTCGCCAGTCAGCTTCAGCAAACCATTCATCAAGACCTACTCTCGGCAGGCTATTCACTGGTCAACAAGCCTCAGCCTGGCGTGGTTCGTATCCGAATTGTCCTTGCTCAGACAAGTTCATCTTCTAGTGTTTACGCACAAACTAAAGACCATGTGACCCAAGGACTCACGCCCGGCCAAGCCGTTGTCGAAGCTGAAATCCTTTCACTCGATGGCACCGAGCAATTAGGCGCTCTGGTGATTGCACCTTCGCAGCCAGTGAAGATCAAAGACCTACTCGACGAAAAAACCGCTAACGACATCTTCAAAAGTTGGGCCAAACAACTGCGACTACAAATCGACGACATGCACGGCCGAAGCAGCATGTAACCCCACCCCACCCCCGGAAGTTTTCCCGAAAGTTCCTCGGTAGTTTCCCGGGAGTTTAGAATTTTCTATCGGAAGTTTTTCTGTGGGGTTCACTTTTTAATTTTCACACATTCACCAGACACCCGCATCGCATAGCGATGCGGCTATTGTCAGTTGAGTACATCGCGATTAAGAGATATTCTCAAACCATTTCAACCCAGCGTGTTTTGGTAAATACTTTGTTTTGAGGTAATCAAAATGCGTCCGGTCTCTGACACGTTTTCTTGAACCCTTGCGAGCAAACCATGTTTTTTGCCCCAGTTGGTTATTTAGATGTCGTGATAAGCCTGAACGTAAACTAGTCCGGATCGTTTTCCATTGCGTCTGCGTATTCCAACTCAAAAGAATGTGTACATGAGTGAGTTCTGTAGCAATGCCATGAATACGAATAGGAACGTGATCCATCGCATTGAGTGAGGCTTGAATCAATTCTTTTTGAATTTCAGATGTAAAACTGACAATCGCTTGCTTTTGTTTCTGATGGTAGTTTTCAGCAATATTGGAATCTGTTGACTGTATCCCCTTCGTGCGATGTACATAACCAATATTATGTGAAGGCATCCATGTGCCGAATCCATGAAATGTAAACATATAGCAGGGCATGGCTTTATTGTAACCATGCAACAGTTTCTATTTCTATCTCAGTATCTTTTTTAAACATATAGCCGCGTCGCTACGCGACGCTGGTGTCTTGTAAACAAGCACACGCATCACACGCGAATTTGAGCATCCACGTTTTGAGTCAGTGCTTGCATCACCGATTTAATCTGACCGTCCACCTGTTCGTGACGCAACGTACTTTGCGGATCACGGAAACATAAACGCAAGCTCACGCTCTTAATGCCCTTGGGAATTGGCTTGCCTCGGTAGGTCGTCACGAATTCTAGAGACTCCATAAATTGGGGCTCTGTGCGATGAACCTGCTGCTGAATCTGATCCCAGGAAACTTCTTCCTTAACCAAGACCGACAAGTCACGTTCAATGGCTGGGAAGCGGGACAATGAGCCCACCTGACGCTGCGTAGGGAACAGATCAATCAAAGGTTCGAGCACCATCGATGCACTAATAACGGGCGTTTGCAGGTCGAATGCGTCCTGTGTTTTTTTGTCGATCAGTCCCATCACGCCAATGACCTTGCCTTGAAGTTCGATGGCTAACGCATCAGAAAAGCAAGCCGATTGGGTCGCTGTAAGAGTCAATGCAACGTGGCCGCCAAGCCGTTCGACGATTTCACTAAGCAAGCCCCGCATACTGCGTAAAGCAAGTTGCGGGTCAGCAACATCAGCAAGTAATGCCAGCTCACGATGTTCAACGATGTCATCGTTTGCTTTGCAAGACCAAACGGCTGCGGTTTCAAATAGTTTCACATTGTGGTTTCCCACATCTTGATTACTTTTGCGACAGATCATCAAACTTGGGATCAAAGAGGGACGTAACATCGGCTCAGACTTGCGTCGTTCATCATCAATTTCCAAGGGCTTGTTGCCTTGTGGGACAAAAAGTTTGCCGATTTTAGGGTCCACAAAGCTGAAGGTCACGGTCTCACAATAGCTGTGAGACACGAGAATTTGGCCGAGTTTTTTACGTGCTTTGAGATTGTTTTGAGCTGGGCGAACTGCAATGCTAATCCGATCATGCACGGGGATGTTAGCCATGCCATACATGCGGACGACTTCTTCAATCAGGTCCACTTCACGGGTGATATCTGATCGGAAGGTTGGCACGGTCACAGACAACTTATCGCCTTGGATTTCCGTAATCAGTTCCAGCGAGCTGGGCAGGCCAGCCATCACTTGGGGATCAAGTTCCACGCCAAGGATGTCATTGCAACGCTTGATACGCAGCTCAACAATTATAGAGTCCGGCTCGGATTCGCCGACACGCACCACACCCTGTGCAAGTGACCCGCCAGCAACTTCAAGAATCAGTTGAGCTGCTCGCTGTGAGGCAAGCTCCACGCCCCGAGGATCCACACCCCGCTCAAAACGAAAGCTTGAATCGCTATTGAGCTTCAAACGGCGGCTGGTGGTACGAACTGACAGTTCATCAAAACGTGCGCTTTCTAGCAAAACATTAGTGGTCGATTCGGTGACTTCGCTATCGAGTCCGCCCATCACGCCTGCAATTGCTTGGGGCCTTGAGGCATCTGCAATGACGAGCATGCTGTCGGTGAGTTTATGATTCGTGCCATCGATCGCTTTGAAATCTTCGCCGCCAACGGCTTTGCGAACCACAATCCGGCCCCCATCAAGCTGATCCATATCAAAAGCATGTAGCGGCTGTCCCGTTTCCATAAGTACGAAATTGGTGACATCGACGATGTTATTGACACTTCGCAAACCAATGGCTTGGACTGCATCCACAAGCCATTTTGGAGACGGGCCAACTTTCACACCTTGAATCACACGAGCAGTGTAGACCGGGCAAAGCTGCTGATCATCATTTTGCACGCAAGTTAGAGAATCCACTGCCACATCAGACTCGACAAGGTTAATCTCGGGTGTTTTGAGTGTGAGATCAGAACCTGCTGCCACCTCACGTGCCATGCCAATATGTGACAAACAATCCGAGCGATTGGAGGTGACCTCCGCATCAATAAAAACATCGCCGCAAGGCAAATCTTCCGTCTCTTCAATAGGAAATCCCTGCTGATCCAGAAGCGTGGTCACTTGATCCTGGGGGGCAGGTGCAGATAGATAACGATTAAGCCATTTTAAGCTGAGTTTCATAGACGGTAGAGATTAACAAACTGGCTGTGATGAGCAAGGGGCGAGGGCATTGGCACAGGGCAAACGCATGTTCTGTGAATTGTCTTGGCGAGCCGTGTCGTGTCGACACG
>JAESSU010000331.1 GCA_016763955.1 Phycisphaeraceae bacterium
AATAGAAATTCGATGTCCCAATCGTAACGCGATCGCGGTGCCACCATAGAGCACAAAAGAATTTGGCACGTTGATTAATTCACCCCACAAGCGTTTTTGTGGGTCTTGGAGAATGGAAAGATCAGGTTCAAAATCAGATGTCATGATGTGCCTTTTCACCTTTATTTGATGTTAGCAGACCAAGCTCCGATTGGGTAATTTTTTACGTCCCAAATTAGCGATTAATTCTCTGACGGTTCCATGAACATGCTTTCGACTGCCAGTACCTGCTGAGCATAGGTTTGCTCCATGCTCATGCGTGACTCGACGGTGCGAATCGAGTGCATCACGGTGGTGTGATCACGTCCGCCGAAGTAGCCGCCGATTTCTTCTAGTGAAAAGCGTGTGTGCTTGCGGGCAAGCCACATGCAAATTTGTCTTGGTTCTGTGATGGATTTGTGACGGCGTTTGGATTGCAGATCACCTAGACGGACATTGTAGTACCGTGTCACTGCGTCGATGATCACTTGCAAGGTGATTTGTGCTTTACCGGCAACGGGTTCCTGTTCGCCTAAGGCTTTGCGGGCTAGTGCCAAGTCCAAGGGTTTGTGTTGCAATGCTGCATGCCCTTGAATGGTGGTGATTGCACCTTCCATCTCACGAGCGTTGGAGTCGATGCGTGTTGCGATGTAACAAATCACATCGTCAGGCAAGTCCAATCCGCGAACTTGTGCTTTGGCACGCACGATGGCAAGCCGTGTTTCATAGTCCGGCCGGGCAACCGAAGTGACTAGTCCCCAACCAAAACGACTCACGAGCCGTTCTTCAAGCTGCGGGATCTCAGATGGCGCGCGGTCTGAGGAAAGCACGATCTGCTTGGTGTTTTGATACAAGGCATTGAACGTATGAAAGAATTCTTCTTGCGAGCGATCACGGTTGGCTAGGAATTGAATATCGTCAATGACTAGCAAGTCCACATGTCGGTAGCGATCACGAAAGCTCGACATCTGTCCTTTTTGCACGCAATCCAAAAACTGGTTGACGAATGTTTCACAGGACAGGTAACAAATCTGAGCTCCGGGGTTATCGTGAAGCACCTTTTGACAGATGGCTTGGAGCAAGTGGGTTTTACCTAGCCCAACTCCGCCATGAATGAACAAGGGGTTGTAGGCATTGCCCAGCTGATTACTCACTGCAGTGGCTGCGGCGTAGGAAAGATCATTACCAGGGCCGGTGACGAAATTTTCAAAGCTGTAGTCAGGACTTAGGATTAGCTCATCTTCAAAGATAGCGGACTTGGTGTTGTTGTAAGCGGTTGTGGATTCAAAAGTGGTCGATTGCGTGGGAGCAGAGCTAGTCCCTACAACGGCAGATGATCCAGAGGGCTGGGGCTCAGTTCTCTGTGACGTGCTTGTTAAGCTTCTAGCGGGCATTTTGGTGGGCATCGTGTCGGGCGTGACAAACTGCACAGCGACTAATGCGCCCGTGGTCGCCTGAGCTGCTTCATTAAACTGTTCACGGCATTGACGCTGTAGGTAGTTTTTCTGAATCGCATTGTCCGTATGAATCGTCAGCAACCCGCCATCAAGACCAAGGGGCTGAAGATCATCAAACCATTGCCTGCAAATCGGCGCATGGCGTGTCCGCAAGTGATCAATCATGTCACGCCAAAGCGCAGAGTCCAATTTTGTCATGGCATGCCAACCTGATGCAAAAAGTCCGTACGAACAACCTTGGCTCTGGAATAACCCGGAGTATTGCGTCGTCCCTGACACGCTCCATCATCAGCACAAGAGATGTTTGAATCCACCAAGTAATACACAATACGGTGATGGCCCTTGGATGTCAATGAACTAAAACAGACCTAAAAATAAGGGGGTTTTTCACTTGACAGACCTTGAAAAATACCGTTGGCACGATTCGGTATCGATAAAAGACTCTTCGTTAACCGACTTGTCTAGTAACAGGGATACGTGGCGTGCGGGTTTAAAAGGCTTTGTTTGTTTTATCCTATGTATCGAAGCAAGGTTTTTATTTGGGGGCTTCTTCCTTTTTGCCACCGAAAAGTCCACCAACACCTTTGAGTAAATCATCAGCTGCTTTGCCAACTTGCTTGGTCGCATCACCGGCAGCTTGAGTGACCTCTTTAGTGACCTTGCCGACTTCTTTGACAGTGCCTCCAACGGTGTCGCCAATGATCTGTGTGCCTAGGTCACTTAAACCCTT
Source organism: Phycisphaeraceae bacterium (assembly GCA_016763955.1). Taxonomy (GTDB): domain Bacteria; phylum Planctomycetota; class Phycisphaerae; order Phycisphaerales; family Phycisphaeraceae; genus UBA7800. Next base: position 2,206 of record JAESSU010000331.1, read on the forward strand.
GATGCTCTCAAGACCTTTACCGAGTTCACCTGCGATATCAGCAGGAATTAAGCCCCCGCCTTGACGGATGATTTCAGCAAGCATGGTCTGCACGAGCTGGGCAATCACCGTGGACATCTGTGCGCCGGCATCTTCAGCAGAACCCACATTCGTGAGATGAATGGGCTCTTTAAGTCGAATGGTTTTCTTGACAGCAGCGCCAAGACCCAGTGCATCCATATTGATATTCACCGAAATGTCCTCAATGAGAATGTCCCGAATCACAAACCCCTTCCCCCCCCCGGAATCCCCCCCGGAAGTATCCTCGCTCGGCTTGTCGGTTTGTGAATCACTGGCCATGGTTTTTTGCAGGTTATCGAGAATGACTTGATAGTTGGCGCCGGATTTAATTTTCTCAATGCTTAGTTCCACGCCGGTGAAATGCAGTTTGTCAATGGCAATGACATCAGATCGCAAGGTGGTGGTGTCTAGTGCGAATTCGCCTTTGTTGATTTTCATGAAGTGAGCAAATTCAAAGCCCGCAGGATTGGCAATGCGCAGGTTGTTTAGATCACATTTGCCACTAAAAATGGAAATGTTAATCGACTCAAGTTCCGTGGGAACGCCCAGTGCGTATTGCCCGCCTTTTTCAATGCCTGTTTTGGCAATGTTATCTATATAGAAAAATAGCACCCCCACACCCACAGCAATGAGTAAGAGTACGGCAACGACAAAAATAACCAGTCTTTTAATGAGTTTGATCATGGTTGATCTCCTGTTTAGAGGCTTGCAGTAAGTGTGCTCCCGCCCGGTTGTGTGTGCGGTGAACGATCCCATGTTTAGGATCAGTTTATTGTATCCGGCGTCTGGTCAAAGAGATGGTTTTTATTAGACGGTCAATCTAGGGCTGACAATTTATTATTGGCTCACGATTCACATTGCGATGGGAAATAGCTGCGACACAACGTGTCGCTGATGCATCGTAAGATGTAATATGTGACGTTTTTGCTGCAATAAAAGCACTAATATTCAATTACAGGATAATAATCCGTGACAGGTTTTGCGTTTTGTGGCGCAGCTTTGATCAGTTCCCAGAGACTTTGGATTGCAGCCTTGGTGTCGATTTCGTTGTGAACTAATTTAGCAGGTTGATCGGGATTTTTATAGTCCACCTTGAGGTACCACAAAGGGATATCGGGTTGGCCCAAGGCTAAATAGCGCATGTCTGCGAGTTGGGCTGGTTTTTTGGGGTCGATAGGCGCGACCAGTTCACTGGCAAACCATCGAAAGTTTGCGATGTCTTTTGAAATGCGATGTTGATCCGTGATTTTGTGCTTTTTGAAAATCTGTTTTTGTCGTGCGAGTTTGTGACGTTTGCCTTCGACAATCATCACCGGTTCTGAGGACAGGGTGACACGAATGATATCAGTGCAAATCTCTGATTTTGTTTTGTAGATGCTGTTCCAGACCATGATATTGCCTGGCGTGGGCATCACGCGGGCGATCTGTACATCTTGATTACGATGATCGATCAAGGCAAGCTGCGCATTGATTGCGCTGTTGTGTTGCGTCGCAGCAATGGCCAGATATAAACCTGCAATTAAGAGCGTGAGTCTGCCGACGGTGTTTGAACGTTTAATGATCAGCAGGATCACGCCAACAAAGAGGATCAACGAAAAGAGCGGGTCGACGATGGGCATGATGTCCAAGCTGATGCGTGTCATGTCGAGGGGCCAGAAAAACGGTGTGCCGTAACTGGTCATCATGTCCAACGGGGCATGGGTGGCATAGCCTGCGATGGCGGCGAGGATGAGACTTTTACGGCGAAGACGCATTTTGGGCATCAGCATAAAAGGTAAGGCAACGATGAATCCGCCGATGGGAATGAACCAGAACGTATGGGTTATGAATCGATGGTGATACAGTGCATCAAGGGGCTGCATCCATAGATAGGCGATGACATCGGCATCGGCAGCGATCCCTGCGACGAATCCAACAAGCCAACTCCAACGGCCTAATTGTTTGCTAAAGACTGCTCCGCACAGAGTCGCTCCTAGAAGGCCTTGCGTCAGTGGATCCATATGTATGCCTTGTGTCTGAGTTTGCTTTATTGATTGGCGTTAACGGATTCATTGAGCATGATAAAGAGATTGTAATCTTCACGCCCGAGTGCCAGTTGTGCGAGTCCTAGTGTGCCGGTGACTTGGTTGGCTTTGGCAATTAGGCTGATTTGTTTTGTGGTGAGTTTAAGGGTGACTGTTTCGTCAAAGAGATTGACACCGGTTCGGCTGCCTGCTGAGGCGCGGCGTTTTTTTGAATGGTACTTCGTGATGGGGATATTTAATTTAACGCCATCAATTTCTAGATTCAGTGCCTTGGCCCTGCGGAACATTCCCGGGGACATGGCTGCAAAGATGGTGAGTGTGATTGGGCTTGAGACTTTGCCCGAGACTGTGGCGGTGAGTTGGTAGCTGCTGTGACGAAGTTTGCCTCGGGTTAAGGGTAGCTGGCGTGAATAGGATGTGAGGGTTTTACTGCCATCTGCTTGGGGGGTCGTTTTCAGATATAGGGCGTGTTTTTGTTGCTGAACTTTTTGAGATTCTTCTTTGATTTGTCGATTGCTGTGTTGGAGTTCTGAAATGCGTTGCTTAAGTTGCTGGTTCTCCGTTTTGAGTTGCGCGTTAGCAGCCCGCAGATCAGAGAGTTCATCTGCATGTGATAGGTTTATTAGGGACAGACATAGGACGCAACCAAGTAGCATTGAACGTTTCAAAGCAAATCTCCTTTGAGGCAAAGCATGGGTAAGGTTGAACAATTGGTTCAACAGATCAATTTTAAACATCATAGCAAGACTTCGTTTTTTTGGATTTAAGGCTCTGAAAAATTAGAATCCATTTTAACCGCCAAGATTAACAAGTCCGAGATTTTTGTTTGTTTTTCATAAGGTCTTGATTGCTTAGATCGATAAGCCATAAGACGGTTGAGATGATTTTGAATCAATGGCATTTTCCTCAAGTGGGAGGTGGTCAAATCTTCATCTGTCTTGGGCTAGGGCAAACGCATGTCTCGTAAATTGTCTTGGCGAGCCGTGTTGTGTCAACACGGAATTGATCGCTGGTCAAAAATGTTGCGCCAAAAATACTTTGCAAACTGATTTAACAGTTGACCGAGGGGCAAAATCGGGCTATCGCAGCTTAGCTCGCTCATACAAGGAGGACATGTATTTGCCCTGTGCCTTGGGTATTAAAGCTATATCTCACATGCGCTTTGAGCTATGATGGTCTGTCGAGACACGATGGTTTTAAGTTAAGAAGACGGGATCGTTGATGCAGCAGAACCTCATTAGCTTATGGCACTTTGATGAAAATAGTCGGCATATCGCGATCAATGCGCTGCCAGGCCGTAATCCTTTGTTTATTCATGGTGCAGTGCATCGGAGTCGACGATTCGGCCAGGCATTGGAGCTTCGCCTTCCCGGAGACCGAGCAACGGGTGATGGCCCCGGACGGCTGCTTTGTGGCAGTGTCTGTTTTTGGGTTCAGGTTAATGGCGGGCGGGGGCAAGTCGAATTGCTCAATATCCAAGGCATGATTCAGATCACCATTGACTTATCGCAAGGGTTGGCTTTGATTGCTAGTGTCGATGATCGGGTTCTTTCAAGTGAGAGTCGGCTTTCCAATGGCCAGTGGCATCACATTACCCTCACGTTTAATGCAGATGGTTTGAAACTTTATCTGGATGCTAAAAAAGTCGCTGAATCTGACGCACATTTTGCGGGACTGTCGGTGAGTAGCTCACGTCAGAATTATTTGCAGATTGGCCCCTTGCCTCCTGCTGCGGGGCCGGTGCTTATTGATGAGTTGGCCTTGTTTAACCAGGATTTGATGCCAGCTCATATTGAAGATTTGCTTCAGGGGGTGCTTGAGCCGACTTTGCCGAACCAAAATATTCCTGAGCCTAAGTTTGTGGACGCGACTGCTTTTGTTGACCGCAATGATCCAAGCTGCGGGTTGCAAAAGGCGATTGATTCTCTGGGTTTAGCAGGAGGCATTGTGCAGCTTCCTATGGGACGGTTTATCTTGCGGCAATCGCTTAAGCTCACCAGTCGAACCCTTCTTA
>JAESSU010000332.1 GCA_016763955.1 Phycisphaeraceae bacterium
ATTTCCCCATACTAATTCGTAACGTCGCTGATGTTCTCCTTGATCTTGCCTAGGGGCAAAACGATGGTCATTATAGGGATCATCTTTGGCCAGGATAAAGGATGTATAGGCTGGGCTTCGCAGCACATTGATGGCTAGAACTTTGTGAGTGAGGTTATGAGCATTGCTCGCATCATTGATGACACCTAGAAAGTTCCCGTTGTCTGCCTCAGCTGCGACCCATCGTTGGTTGGGATGCTCCGCATAATCTTTTGTAGGCTTGCGTGTGGTGACACTGTAGCATGCTTCACTGCGTCCTTGGATGGGCTTGAAATTCAATGGGATATTGAGCTTGAGCATATGGTCTTTGTGATTAAAGAAAATACGATCACGGACTTCGATTCGGCCATCAAGATGGGAGATGACATAGTGTCGATTGATCACTGATGGGCCGCAGATAAAAAGTGCTTCCACGAGGGTGTATTGCTCGCCGTTTTCGATAATGCGAATAGGTTTGGCTTGTGTTTTTGTTGACGTTCCCCATTTGTCAGAAGCGATTGGAGAAAGTTCCGCAGCTTGTTTTGCTGTGGCTAGTTTGAATGGGGCGGTGGGTTTTTTCCATGTCGGTGCTTGAGACACGATGTTTGGGTCATGGGTTTGTGCCGGATCGCCGCAGGTCCAGCTGTGATCTAAATCTTCAAACAGGATCGGTTGCATCGCATTCTTTTTGACAAGCGATTGACGCGAGCCTTTAGGAATGATGCTGTCGATTAGGCCTGTTCTAGGATTGATTTGTACCGTGCCTTGTGGTGTTTTAAATTGCAGCGATTTTTGGCTGACCTTGGGTTGGCGAGGGAGTTTGGGCTTGCCATCAAATAGTGATGCATCGAGTCGGATCACTTGCAACGGTTTTAGTCTCAGATTCACAGCCAGTCGAACGGTGCTTTGTTCATTAAGGTTACTTTCCGAGCTGATTCGCTGGTAAGCAACAATTTTGCGACCTTGTTTTAATTGAATTGTTTGTGGGCAAGCCCCATGGTGGCTGGCAACGACATATTCAAACTCCACAGTACGATTGATCGCAAAAGCGTGTGGGTTGGTAATGAAAATAGGGACATGGCCTTCTTTGGCTTTGGCCCCGCCGCCAACTAATTGAATCAACGTGCTAAAACGTGTTTCACGCAGCACGGTGTTAGCATGACCTAGTTGCATCAGTGCATCTTGCTCGACTTGTGGGATGCCTGATCCGGGGAGGATGTCATGGAACGTGTTAAAGAGAATGTCTCGCCATGCTTTGTCCAGTGCTTGTCTTGGATAATCTACGCCCTGTGTCCACCATGCCAAAGCAGCGAGCGTTTCGGTTTGCTGCATCAGGTGTTCTGTTGCGCGGAAGGCTTGTTTGACACGTCCCATGGAGGTGTAGCAGCCGGTAAAGGAGCGTTCCATTTCGCCTTGTACTGTGGGGAATTCGCTATTTAATTTTCGTGCTTGTGCAATAAATGCTTCGGGTGTGGATTGCACAAAATCATACTGTTTGAACTGAGCAGTGATCTGTTGGAGTTGTTTGTATTCTTCACGAGAAACACCGCCCCCGTGATTACCAATGCCCCACAGTAGCATGGTCGTGGGTTCATCTTGGTAGTGTTCTAGGAACTTGGGAAGTTTAGTGTTCATCGCAGAATTAGAATGCGGCCTTGTGAGATAAAAATCATCACTTCGTCGTGCAGTGACAGTTGTGCGACTGCGGTCAGTCCAGTTAAAGCAACCCACGGGTAAGTCATAGGTTCCAAAGTCCGGGCGACAGAAAATGTAAGCATCCATCCCACAGCCAGCGAGTACTTGTGCAAAGCCTTCGGGGTGACCGAAGGGGTCGAAGTTGTATGCGGTGGTGGGGCGTTGGTCAAAGTTGTCTTTGAAGAAATTTAGGCCATAGAGAAACTGACGAATGTGGCTTTCACCTGTGGGGGTGTTTACATCGGGTTGAAGGAACGCACCGCCTGAAATATGCCACTGTTTCTTTTTGACAAGTTTTTGGATCCGTGCAAAGAGTGTCGGCTCATGCTCTTTGATCCAGCCATAGAGCAGCGATTCGTTGTGATTAAAAACAAACTCCGGATGTGCATCACAGAAGTCCGCTGCAATACGGAATGTAGACATTGTTTGAGCAAGACCGTCTTCCCAAGTCCATTGCCAAGCAGGATCCAAGTGCGCATTACATACCAAGTGAATTGTTTTTTTCATAGGATTGATCAGTTTGAATTAAAAAATAATAGGGTCATACCATTCACGATTAAAACTTGTGCGTGACATACATCGCGAGCATAAGCGTTACAAAGTCTTATTGAACCGTCCGACGTGTACAAAATATACCCGATGGGAATCAAACAGGTCAGTCTAGACGTTTGATTCTTGGATCGGTGAAGATGTCCAACTCGTCTCGGCTGGTGCTAGAGAACTCACTGATGATAGCACCCTCTGGGCCTGCTTGAAACCAGTGCAGGATGTCGGGTGCGATGGTGTATTGGTCGCCGGACTTGAGTCTGATTTCATGGAACACGGTGTAATATGCTTCGCTGCCAGCGGGAGATGTTAAAGTGATGCTGTTGGCTGTGCCCTCTCCCTCAACATACAAGTACACACTTCCACTGCGACAGCGGAAGGTTTCCATCTTGCCTGTCTCCGTGCGTCCGTCTTCTAGTTGCACGGTGGGGTGACGGTGTTCCGGGCAGGTTTGGTGTGGGAGCATCATCAATTCTTTTGCACAGTAGCGGTCTGTGTTGGCATAAACGATGAGTGCGAGGCCTTGGGTGAAAAAATCATTTAAGCCAAATCCAGCAAGTTCAATTTGTTGTTTTTCAGATTCCAGTAAAACAATGCCTGCATCATCAAGCATCTTTATGACTTGTGTTTTGATTTGTGATGTTTCGATTGGATTCATTGCGGTGCTTTCCAAGAGGTCAAAAATTTTGATCATTGGGGCCTGCCCAGAGACCTAGGAGTCCGGAGGGCCCGGGGAGTTGCGGGGGGCCGGGGGACAGTTGGTGCATTGCACTTGTGTCGATGGTGTTTGATAAATGCTGCCAGCCTTGGTTGATGTGGCTTTGAATGTCTGTCCATGAGGGCAGGTTCGCAGGATTGGCGACATGACTTGCGCCGCAGCCCACTGCACTTTGCAGAGCTTGCATCGGTTGCTGGCCCGTGACGATGCCCGCTAGAAAACCAGCGATGGTGTAATCACCTGCGCCATTGGTACTCACGACATCGACATCAAAACAGCTTGTATAGAGTGATCGATTGGCCCATTGATCGGCATCACTGAGCAAGCCATCGCTAATACGATTAAGTATTTTTTTATCTGGTGTGGTTCGTAGATACAGGCCGTATTCACCGAGCTTGAGCATGACCACGGGAACGCCATAATCTAGCAATTGATCGGTGACACGTTCGAGCAACTCGATCGTTGCTGGGGCATCGTCTTCACCGAGCATAAACAGTAGTTCATCTAGACTTGGGACAAACAGGTCTACGTGCGGCAGGACATTTTTAAGCCAGCGTTTCCAATCCACTTTGCCAGCTTCGGAGTTGGGGTCCACGGAGCACATGTCCAGTGAGGTGGCCATGCCTGCTTCGTGTGCTTTTTGAAACAGTGTGATCAGTTCGCTGCCATCTTGTTGGTAGATGGTTCGCATGATTGGCGGGTAGCCAAAGTGTAGCAAGCGTGTGCAAGTGCCTGATGAGAGTGTGACATCTGAAGCATGAAAATGATCGTTACACCCAGGGCAATGTAGGAAAAAGCGATCCACCCCCGGCGGACTCACGACGATGGAATAGCTCGTGGATTCACCACTAATGCGAACCATATCTTGAGCTAGTGAAGGTGAGATGTCGCTAAGGACGCGCAGGATTTCATCCCCAGTTGGGTCATCACTGATGCGGCTTAACATGCGTGTCTTAATGCCAAGTTGATGTAAAGCAAGCCCCGTATTGGCAACGACACCGCCAACGCTTCGCTGCAAATCGTCGACACGTGTCAGTGTGCCAGGCAAAAGCGCAGAACCTGCGGTGTGTGGGAAGGTAGGGGTGAGGTCTAGACAAATATGTCCAGCGACCATAATCGCGCGGTCGGTTAGATCATTTGCAAGTGATTCAGACATCAGTTTTATCCCAGTACGCGGTTCCAGCGGTCAAGATTCCAACGAATTTTTTCTTCTTGCGTCATCTTGTCAAAGTCCACATCGCCTTGCTTGGCAGATGAGGGTGATGCAGATGACGTGGATGATGACGTGTTAGCTGCTGAGGCAGAAGGTTTGCCTGCGGAAGCTTGGTAGGCACTGCCGCGGGAGCTAGGTTGCAAATCAGTTTGCAAATCGCGGTAAGGATTGATGTTGAGCTTGGCGAGTTCACTGTGATAAGACTTCACTGCATCGGTGGGCTGCATGTGGCCATCTGCAATGGCTCGCAAGTGCTTGATGAAGGTGAGCTGGTGTTCACTGTGATTGATCATCCGGCCGTAGAGTGCAACACGTGCGCCATACTTTTTGGCTTCCCAGAGTTGGCTAAATGCATCGAACGTTGTGCCCGAGGAACCGCCGAGAATGCCTACGACGAGATTGCGGTCATAACCAGCGAGGGCTTCGATCGCAGCTGGGCCATCATAAGGAATTTTCAGGAAGATCGGCCGACCTTTACCCGCAACACCTGCAAGCAAACGTGCGATCATGTCATTAAGAAAACGGGGGATGTCCGCAATAGGTCGCAAGGGGGCATTAGGATCAAACACTTCTAGGAAGTGACGAAAGCCTTTACGCTCTGCTTCAGCACGAAAGTCCCGGTAAGCGTTAAGCGTATTGAGATCCAAATCAATATCATTATTGAAGGTCACAGCATAAAGACCAAGGTCAGCACCACGTTTACGCTCATTAGGTTCACAAGAAACCTTCCCACACATCGCATGGTCAAGCGTTGCAGTGCGAAATGGACGGGCCGGTTCGCTGGCATAACTTGATCCACTAGCGAGCCAGACATCTGTGGTGTCGTTGGCACGGATAGCAGGCGTGACATGCGTGTTTTCAAAGAGGTTCTCGCCAAGCGTTAAGACCTCATTGGTACTCGCGCTCATGAGCATGATGTCCACAAGACCTTGAGCGACATTCTCACGAATGATCTGACGATATTCTGTGAGCGTGCGAAACTGTCCTTCGTGAGCATGCATCTCAGGACTCTGCCCCGGAGCTGCAAGTCCAAAAGCCATGTCCGCATCTTTTGCGTCCGCTAGAATGAAGTCCCCACAAGAGGGGTTGCTTAGAATATTCTGTAACTTGGTATCCAGTGATTTGGTTGTCATACCCAATCCTTCCAGTGTGTACGATTATGTTTCAGGTTTGACTATTCTAGCGACTTGACGAGAAATGAGCAATATGTTCAAATAGTTTCATTATGCTTCATAGGCGACACCAGCAAATTCGAGATTGGCTCACCCGTCACCCCGATGCACAGTCACCGAGTTACAGGACGGTTTGAAAGTCTCGCGAGCGACGATTCGCCGAGACCTTATAGAGTTAGAGCAGCAGGGCATAAAATTACTACCTGTTTCTGAACTAATTAGTACCGCTCAACGC
>JAESSU010000333.1 GCA_016763955.1 Phycisphaeraceae bacterium
ACACCATCAAAGTTGCCAATCGTAATGACGGGGCCTTGGGACATAAGATTAACAGGATAGCTCAACTAGCCTAATAAGGGAATATTGGGACTAGTAGCTGCCATCGAACAGACACAACTACAAAATAAGAATTGCAGGAAACTTATTCTGGAATCCGGCTTGCTCGATCTTGGCTAGGCGTACTGTCAAAATAGCGATGGTAGTCACGGCTAAATTCCTGCACCCGACTGTAACCAAGTCGCAAGGCGATACCACTAATGGATAATGTCGAATAACGCAGCAATCCCCGGCCATAACTCATACGCAACGACTTGACCCGCTTCATGGGTGATAAGCCTGTTGCCTGATGACAAGTACGAATGATAGTGCGCTCAGAGCACCGAGCAATTCGCTGCATCATCGTCAAGTCTATCGACATCGCTAAGTCTCGTCGGAGCTCGGCTTCAATACGCCACCACAATCGTGTGGACATACTCAAATTCATACCCTGTGATTCAGCAGGAAGCAATTGGACAAGCATATCCAGTAGCAGCGAATGAACACGCAATCGACGGATGATGTCCGATTCATTGACATGACACCAAGCCTCCAGCAGTTGTTCCATCTGCTGAATCAAAGAACCGGGCAATTGACAAACCCGTTGATCCAGTGGCAAAGGCATCAATAACGGAGCGCGAAAATTAACCGTATAAAATGTCCACGGAGCTTTAAGCACACGCCCGTGTATCAACTCATTATCGTGATACCAAATCACATTCCCGGGGCCAAAACATTGCGTCATCCCGCTTGCGGATTGTTCAACCTGCCCCTGGGTAACCACATGAATCAAATGCCCCGGCAATGAAACAGAATCAAATCGCCCCACATGGTGGCGTGTGAGCTTATCCACTAACAAAACATCCTGAATAATCGGACCATACATTGGAGCTGGTGGGGATATTGTATTCATGGCAGTTATTGCGACATATTAAAACAGAGTAGCGAAGACATATCGAATCTTTGATTATATCATTTTAGGTAAATCAACCGTGATAAAACAGAGCGTATCTAACAAAAAAAAGTCCGAAATTGCAACTTACTATATGGAGATGAATGATGGCTAAAATTTATTACATCGGCGATTGGGCCGTAATGCTCGGCCCTTGTTTTGCAGAGACCCCTTTCAACTATTCAATGAAGGGGTTGGAAATTTTCAATTACGGCCACTGGCTCAAAGAGGCACTAGAATCAACGGGTGAACAGACAGTCGATTCAATTCCAACTTGGGATTTCTACCGCCTACCGCCTCAAGAATGGGAACGTGTATTAGCTGAATATGATGTGATCATTTTCTCGGATGTCGAATTAAAAAACTTCCAACTTTCGCCACAATTTTTTGACCGTTCTCAATTCGGCACAGAACCGTTGACGTTTCCAGACCGGGTACGGCTGACGGTCGAAGCGTTACATGCCGGCACGCACATCATGTTTCTAGGGGGTTGGTTGAGCTTCAACGGCGAGATGGGCAAAGGGGGTTGGGGCCGCAGTGCTCTGGCAAATATTTTACCGGTTGAATGTCTGCTGTATGAAGATTTGTCGGAAAACACCGAAGGCTTCTGCGGTCATGTTCTGGCTAAAGATCATCCCATATTTGAAGGAATTGACATCTCGACGATGCCACCGATTTTGGGTTACAACAGAGTCAAACCACGAACCGACTGCCAGGTATTAGCTACATGGGGCGATACAGATGATCCGATGCTGGCGATCGGACAGTTTAAAAAAGGACGCGTGCTTGCCTATACATCGGACCCCGCGCCACACTGGGGATGTAACTTTGTCTACTGGCCGTCTTATCAACGCTTTTGGAGTAACGCTCTAAAGTGGTTGCTCCAATCTTAAGAGCCCTGCGCATAGATGTTTTTTGTTTTATGCTGACACGCAGCACATAAGCAGGAGCTTGATTCGTTAACCGTTTGCTCGCCACCAGTCGATGGTCTGGCGTAAGCCGTCTTCAAAACCAACCTTCGCTTGCCACCCCAGTAACTCGCTCGCTAGTGTGGTGTCCAATTGACGGCGTGGCTGGCCATCAGGCTGCGTGGGGTCCCATTGAATCGCCCCATCAAAACCGACGAGCTTAGCAATGAGCTCAACTAAATTTTTAATGGTGATCTCATTGCCCGTTCCAAGATTCACAGGCTGTGGATCGTCAAGCTGCTCTGTTGCAGCAATAATCCCCTTTGCAGCATCTTCAACAAACAAAAACTCACGTGAAGCTGAGCCCGTCCCCCAACAAGAAATAGCATCATCACCCTTAACCCGTGCGGTCTCACACTTGCGGATCAAAGCAGGGATCACATGAGACGACTGCAAATCAAATTGTCATGTGGCCCGTAAAGATTCACAGGCACAACCACCGAGCTATTCAAACCATACTCGCGTTTGTAGCCATCAAGCATCACAAAAATTGCTTTCTTGGCAATCCCATAAGGCGCGTTGGTCTCTTCGGGATAGCCGTTCCAAATGTCGGATTCCTTAAATGGAACGGGCGCGAATTTTGGATAAGCACAAACAGTCCCCGTATGCACAAACTTGGTGATCGCATGCTTTCTGGCATACTCAACAAGATGCAACCCCATTGCCATGTTGGCATAGAAAAACCGCCCTGGATGTTCGCGATTCGCGCCAATCCCGCCAACTTCAGCAGCTAAATGAATCACCACATCAGGCTCAACCTGTTCATAAAGACGCGCGACATCCGCTTGCATCGTTAAATCAAAATCCTTGCGACGTGGGATGAAAATTTGCTCATCGGTCACGCCCTTTTGTTTGAGAATTTCAACGAGATGACGCCCTAGAAAACCAGCGCCACCTGTAACACAAATTTTTTGTTGGCTTAGATCAAGCATGTGTATACCAATCGTCAATGACCTTGTCCTGTTGCTTCTGTACGCGGCATGTTGTTTTAGGCCCCAAAAATATTTTCGGCGCGGACAAAATGATACCCGATGGGTCTATTTTATTCACCCGTGAGTTCAACCTTGTGGCCGGCATCGATTAGTGTCTTTTCCCGTGACGCAAGTTCCATATCTGCATCAACCATCATTTCAACCAAATGCTCGAAACTAACCTTGGGTTCCCAGCCAATCTTGCTTTTAATTTTAGCAGGATCGCCCAATAACAAATCAACTTCAGCAGGTCGGTAATAACGCGGATCGATTTCAACAAAGTCATTGTAATCCAACCCCACACGACCAAAAGCACGCTCACAGAATTCACGCACTGAATAGGTCTCACCAATGGCCACAACATAATCGTCAGGCTGTTCCTGCTGAAGCATCAGCCACATCGCATGAACATAATCACCGGCAAAACCCCAGTCACGCTTGGAATCGAGATTGCCTAGATAAAGCTTCTTTTGAATCCCCTGTTTGATTCGACCAATCGCACGAGTGATCTTACGAGTCACAAAGGTTTCACCGCGTCTTGGTGATTCGTGATTAAAAAGAATCCCACACGAAGCGTGCATATTATAGGATTCGCGATAATTCACTGTGATCCAATGTGCGTAAAGCTTGGCCACGCCATACGGAGATCGCGGATGAAAAGGGGTGCTTTCTTTCTGAGGAATCTCAGCAACCTCGCCGAACATCTCTGAACTGGAGGCTTGGTAATAGCGGATCTGATAGCCATTGGATTCCTGAAAATCGCGAACGGCTTCAAGTAATTTCAATGCCCCCACGCCAGTGGCATCTGCGGTAAAGATCGGCTGATCAAAACTCACGCGGACATGGCTTTGGGCTGCAAGATTGTAAACCTCCGTGGGCTTAACCTGTCGAATCAAACGCGACAAGCCATTGCCATCGGTCATATCACCGTAGTGCAAAAACATCCGCGCATCGGCATCGTGGATGTCTTGATAGATCGAGTCAAGCCGCTGTGTATTGAAGCTACTGGCACGGCGAATAACGCCATGTACTTCATAGCCTTTGGCCAATAATAATTCAGCAAGGTAAGAACCATCCTGACCGGTAATGCCGGTGATCAATGCGCGTTTGGGATTCATATTTAACGTCTCAATTAGAAAACAGGGTTATAACTTGTTCTGTCGGCACGATAACAATAAAGGTTTAGCTTTGATGATAACGCAATGCGGACTAATGCACACAACGTCCGAGAACAGAAAATCATCCTACACAATATAAACTTACCAACCATAGTATGCTCGGAGAAACCTCCTACAGCCAAAGTTAATGAGTTAGAACATAGGCCAAAATATTGGCATTCACCAAATGGGATTGGAGAATTTCTTCCCCCCCACAACAACAGCAATCACCGCCAGCATGAGCGGTATCATTGACCCCCACAGGGGAATAAATCACTGCAAGTCGCCCGTTAAGTTTCAAGCCATAGAGAATTGGTGTTTTTTTACCTTTGGTTGAATTAAGTTGCTTTAGGTCATACAGCGTGTGGAAAACCGGATGCCCCATGGCAAGGGGCTCAAACTTGGCATTGGGGAGCATTTTTTTCATCATTTTTTTGAAGCTCGCATTCCAAATTTCGTTGGAACAGCCTGCGGTTGCGATGACAAAACCGCCCTTTTGCATATAATTTTTAAGGTTGACCATCTCCTTATCTGATAGTTTGAATCGCAAATCGCCTGCAAAGATCACCAATGGATAATTTGTAAGATCACTTTTCTCAAGCGGGATTTTGTGCAAGCTGCGACTGACATCTATCTTGGCTTTTCGAGCTGCAAGGTCTAAAAATTTAGTTGCAAAACAAGCCGCTGTTTTACCACGGTTGTAGGTTAGTAAAGCAACTTCGATTTGTTTAACCGATTGTGCTTGAGCCTCAATAATAAAAATGAACTGACCAAAGAACATGCAGGCTAGACAGAGTATTAAAAAAAACGGGCGATGCATTGGGATGATTCCTTCATTTATTTAGCACTGGCTGTGTTTGTGCTTCTTGCAAAAAATCACTCACAGCCTTACGGTACAAAGGCGGGACTTGTTGGAGATTTCGCTTAGACGTGGTGTCGTTTGTTTTGCTTGTCAACAGTTGCTCATGATACACCCCCTGCGATGCTTTCACATCAGCTTGCGTTTTTGAGATCATTGAATTGCCCCACGTCTGTATTCCTGGGCCATCAAATCGAGCGCCCAAACGTGCCATATTCTGAATTGCCTGCGATAAAATCTGTTCGACAGAACTTCGCCATTGCGCCCTTTGCAACAAACTATAATCTGTTAACGGCAACCCAGTTGCTGACTGTAAGACTAAAACAGACTCTGCCGACGCACTTGCCTGTGATCCAGCGATGGCCTGTATCAATTGCTGAATTTGAGCCCACAGTTTATTAATTTTAGTCATTTGCAATAGTGACTGATCATCAGTGATCTTCGCAGGTAAATTTTCCACTGTTTGCTGCAATTTAAGCACCATACTTGCTAGATCATCGATTGATGAAACTTCCAAAGGTGTCTCATTTTCAACCATCACCCACGCAGGCAGATCATCTTGAGCTGGGAGTATCAAGTCCGGATCATTCTTTCCTACTTTAATCAACACAATAACCAGCAACATGACTTGCATACTAATCATCACAAGCATTTCCACTTTGCGGTGACAGACTTTGGCAATACGTGGTTGCCAAGGGGAAATTGCGCGATCTCGAAGTTCTCTAGTCAGCAGCGAATCCTCAGAATCGTTTCGCGTAACTAACAATCCCATCACCTGCTTGAATTCTGAAATTTCATCACTTTTAAGTTTCATTTTTCTTGCAAGACGTGCAACAAGTTTGGGCTCGCTTAATTGTGACAGATAAAAAAGACGAATCGCGTAATACAAACTAACACTCACCACAAACCAAGCAGACCGCCCACCTATTGGCCAACTGCCCCATAATGCAATTAATAGCAACACAGCCCAAATACATCCCCCGCGAAACAGGGAGCTGCGATATCGATTCATCGTATTAAAAACAACACTAACAGCGAAGTTCATATCCCCCCCTTACGACGTGTGAGATACCAACTACCTAACCAGAGGCTGATGATACTGATGACTAATATTGGATGATTAAAACACGGACGAGAGACCGGCTGTGATTGTTTGGCAAGGTGTTGCATCTGCGAGTCTTTTAGCCCATCGATCATCTGCTTAGGCGACAGCCAAAACTGTCCGCCTGTTTGACGAGCAATCTTCCGCAGCAAAGTGTGATTCGCAGAAAGATGCATTGCTTCATCATCTGCAAGACGAACGTTGACTGCTTGCTTAATGTCATGTGACAGAAGGTCAATCCAATAAATACCCGGTTTTTGTAGGGTTAAATCACTGAACCATTGTAAAGGATTAGTGATATCCGGCTTAACAGATAATGTCCGTGTGGTTCCATCAGATTCTGTGACTTGCAGCTGCGGGTGAACATTATCGCGAACAATAAGGGTGATTGTAATTGTTTGCCCAGCTAGGGCTGCATGTCGATCCAAGTGCATTTGTGCTTGGCGACCTTGGCCTGTCTCCAAAGGCTTGGCTAACCAGTTTGCCATGCGGATTGCAAGTAAGTTCATTTGCTGGTTTTGACTGACAGACAAATTCAACAAAGCATCATTAAGTTTAAGAACATGACCTTGTCCCACTTGCCAGTGAGTTAATAAAGGTTGCGTGTTTTGATTTTTAATCGGCAAAGACAATCCCGCAAGCAATTGAGAAATGTTCGATTGATTCTGGAGTTGATGGGGATCAACAAGCATTTTGGGCCAAAGTTTAGGACGAACTTTTGAACTGCGTAACCAAAGTAACCCGCCGCCTTGGGTGACCCATTGAGCAAGGGATTGCCTTTGTGATGCGTTGAGCATTTTTTCGACATTACTACCCATGATGATGACATCTTGGTTTTCCAATAATTTTTGATCGGTAATAACAGACTGCTGATTATCCGTAATTTGCAGTTCACGAGTGTCCCCCAAAGCATAACGTGCGGTCACCCGCAGATTCTGATCCATCTGGAGGGCTCGATAAACATTGCGTGAAAACCAATGCGCTTGAGCTTCGAGTAACAGTACATTCACTGGCTTATCGACACATTGAACAATTGCAACGGGAGGAATTTTAAGTGCTAATTTTTTATCACCTAACTGCCATGTATAAAGATGATGCCCCACCTCATTAACTTGCACAGTATGTACAAAGTGTGCGCCATCAAGACCCACAAGGGAGTGTTTTATTTTAGCAGGCTGCTGATCTGAGAACTCTAAAACGACCTGAATTTTCTGCTCTTGAATCGCAGATAAACCCTGTAATTGTAGGTGTAATTCAACTTTCTGACCTAGTTGGCAGATGGACGGATCAGCCCATGCGTAACCACGCAACAAGGGCGTGTTCACCGGTCTCCCCAATGCTGCGACATGAACTAAGCGATTTTGTTTTTTGAGTTGTTCAAGTGTTTGCGACACATCTGCTGTGACTGATTGATTGCCATCTGAAAACAATACGATGGGGACATTTAATGGCAACTGATTCGATAATTTGCGTAACGCTCTAAGTAAATCAGTGTGCGGACCATTAGATTGTAAATCATAGGGAATGACATTAAGTCGAAGTGCTTGATTAAATTCGGCCCATTGCCAGTGAACCGCAGGTGAGATTTTTTTTAAATTTTCAGGACTAATCCACTGACTACGAATCGTTTGCAAACGACTAACATGCGAGCCATCAGTTTGAGACATACTTTCAGAAGTATCAATTAAGCCAACATATGAAGTGGAGTTAGCTGCGATCCATTGGGGCGTGGTTTGCTGTATTCCTAACAACGATAATCCCATCAATAAAATGACGGTGCATTGCAGCAATGCACCGCGCCGGCTTTGACGAAATAATAGATGCACCACAACAGCAGCAATGACCAATGTCACCGTCACACCCATCCCAAATGGCAAAGTATATTCAACGGACAAGTGAGCCCCCCTTCTGTCGAAGAGAACTTGCTAGGACAGTTTGAGCGCATGCCAATAAGACTGCAATAACAATCAGCACCGGCCAGAGTGACAAATCATCCTTATGGCTTGTCATCTGATGCGGCCCCGCTAGGTGAACATAGTCATCAGGATCAATTCGCGTTGTGATCGATTCAAGCGGGTCTACTCGGACGCTAACTTTTCTTATACTTTGTTGTGTGGCTACATTTATAAATTCGTAAAAACCGGGCTCTAACAATTTAATCGGCTGACCATCCCATCTCCGCAATTCACCATCAGGCGTAACAAGTCCAATAGAAGTTTCCCGGAGAGTTTCCGGGGTGGCTTGCGGGGGAACTTCCGGAAATTCCGGGGAGGGGGAGTATGCTTGGCCGACGATTTGGGGCTTGGTGATTTGCTCATCGGTGGTTGTTAAAACTGTTTGATGTCCTAGATGCAGTAACACACTGAGAATCGCAGGTTCTTGCAGGAAATTTTGTAACTGCTCTTGCTTAATGGAGACTACTAACAGATTGCCCTCGCCAACGAAACGCTGCCAGATGACGGGTTGCTGGCTGTGGGTTGCGAGCATACGCAAGATGGCGGTTTGGGGCATGTCCCACGTCAATAGATGTGAACTGGAGATGTGATTAAGTGGCGATGCGTAAGGCCCTGCAAAAACATCCAGCCACGAGTCCTGCCATGACCATAGCCAATATTGGGGGAGCAATGTTTGGCGGTGTTCCCATGCAATGGGTTTTAATTGAATGTCATGGGTCAAGGCAAAAGTATTAAAACGCGTAATTGCATCATCATCTGTTAAGAACCAGAGCAACGTCCCTTGCCCATTAAGATGCGCATCAAGTACCGGAAGATCCGCAGGTGAAACGTGAGTTGCAATCATCAGATTTGCCTGCGTATTGGTAGGCTGAAAATGTCCATAGCCCCACTTTTTAAACAATCTAGTCATCGCAACGGTTACTGGATGCTCATCAACTTGCCCAACGCTTAACGTTTTTTTTTGGGGCAAAACCAATCCCATATGATTGTCCCATGCAATGCCATCGTCTTGATCTAACAAACCTTCAATCGCGATTTTAGAGGTGGTGTCTAGTTCAATGGGAAATGAAATCGACTTACGCTGACCGGGGTAAAGCTCCGTGGATATTTGAGCTATTTTTCGCGTTTCACAATCCACTTGCAGCTTAGCAGTCTGACGGCTTGAACTGTCATTATGCAACGTAAAACGAACTTGCCCTGTTCGACGATTAGGGGTGTTGTCGGATTGCCAATTTATAGACGTAATCGCTAGGTTAGGTTTCGGCCTAGAATCCACAATATGGATATAACATGTCGTTTTTCCCAACAGACTTTTCCAAGCAACTGGGGTTGGAAACTGACATTGTTGAGCATCGGTGAACAGATACAGCGCCCTAGCTTCTGGTAATGGGATGCTGGCAATTGCCTGATCAAATCTGCCATGAGCGAAGCTTGGCTGTGTCTGTTTCAGAACCTTTGCCAGATAAGCATAATTTAGCGAAGGCTCAGTAAGAATAGGACGAGCCTCATCGGTGAGCAGATAAACCATGACCGGTTGTTTGCGTCCTTGGAACGTACTTAGCTGATCAATCGCTGCATCACGGGCTAGTTCCCATGCTGTTGCCTTTTGCATTTGCCGATGCATTGAGGCGGTTGCATCAACGATAAAAATAACCGTTTGCGAGTCAGTTGCTAAATGCTGACTGGACCTTATTGGATTAGCAAACGCGATGAGCAACGCAACCATCATCAAAACGCGAAGCAGCAAAACTATTTTCTGTTGCAAAGTATGACGGGCTAATTGAGCTTTAGCAGCCTGCTCAAGAAATCGCATCGCTCCAAACTGAACTTGCACCCGTTTAGATGACTGACGCAAATGTAGCCAAGCACTGCCCCTATCACAGGAAGCAACACAACTAACCAAAATGGTTCTAAAAAATGCAACACGGTCATTATGAACATTATTGATGGTATGCAAAGTCACACAGAACTTTGTTCAAGTAAGATTGTAAACTTGCGCTCGTAATACACAACGTATACAACAACTTCAATCAATGGAGATGACATGACTACCCCCTCAGAAAACCCACTCATCGACTTGGGCAAGAAAGCTCCGGCATTTGCCTTAAAAAACCAAGAAGGCACGCTTTGCCGTCTATCGCAATATGCCGGGCAATGGGTGATATTGTACTTCTACCCCAAGGACAATACCTCAAGCTGCACCAAACAGGCCTGTGCTTTTAGAGATCAATTGCCCGATTTTTCTTCTGCTAATGCAGTGGTGTTAGGGGTGAGCCCTGATGATGAAAAATCACACACCAAATTTATCCAAAAGCATGACCTCCCCTTCACCTTGCTAGCTGACCCAGAACATCAGGCCTTAACTCGATACGGTGTCTGGCAGGAAAAATCTATGTACGGCCGAAAGTACATGGGCGTTGTCCGGACGACCTACCTCATTGATCCCAAAGGGAAAGTGGCCCAACGATGGGACAAAGTAAAGGTCGCCAACCACATTCAGGACGTTTTGGAGTCCCTCACTCGCTTGCAACAAGAAGGATAAGCAAACAGAATCTTTGCTCGACATTGATGCAATCGTCACTGAAAAATTCATTCGTTGCATAGGCAGCGTTCTCAATCATGCTAGCCAGATGACGGTTGCGACTAAATGGAGCATGGATTGGTAGTTTCTAGCCAGTCTTTCGTAGCGTGTGGCGATGCGACGGTAGCTTTTAAGCTTCTGAAATAAGCGTTCTACCAAGTTTCTCGACTTATAAAG
>JAESSU010000334.1 GCA_016763955.1 Phycisphaeraceae bacterium
AACCCACAAGCCTTTTTTTGAGTCTCTGTGGTGTTCCCAGTCAAAAGTAAGCCATGGTCGTCAGCTCGCGTTGCTGTTTTATTTAACAGCGATCGGCGTTCAGTTGTCAATTGCGGTTTTTGAGTTGTTCGAGATGTTGATTAGCTTCGAGACTCTGTGGCACGTAACGCGAGGCTGAAAATAAATATTTAGAAAATACTTTCCTTAATATAAACACTTAAATAAACAGAGTTATAAAATTCGATGAAATTACTTGATTTTACGATTTTCCAGCCTATGATATTAATGTGACAGAATACGGGACAAGGAATATGCCCTGATGATTTCGATGAAACAGATTGCGACTATTTGTGATGTCTCCGTGCCAACCGTCTCCAAGGCACTGGGCAATCGGCCTTCAGTTAATCCTCAGACACGCCAGAGGATTCTTAAGGTCGCTGAGCAATTTAATTACCGTCCCAATGCGCTGATTCGCGGCATTCAAAGCGGACGCACCATGACGGTTGCTGTCGCATGTAATCGCATTGACGATCCGTTTGGTGCGCAAGTAATGCAAGGTGTGCTCGGTGGACTGCATCAGAATCAATTTGAATGCCTGCTATTTAATTGGGACCAAAGCGTGCGCGATGGCAAGCGGATTCTCCAGATCATTGGCGAACGGCGTGTCGATGGTTTAATCCTGCTTCCACCTGAGCAAATTCCCTCAGCTGAGTACATGACAGAACTTCGGACTTTCCATCGGCCTATCGTGATTGTCGATCAAACTTTTGCAGATCAAACCTTCAATTTTGTCGGCACGGATGATGGCCCCGGCATTGAGGCGATTGTCCAACATTTGACTCAGTTTGGTCATCAACAGATTGGACATCTTTACAATGACACAGTGAGCACCGGCCAAATTCGGGCCAATGCATTGACTCGTGCTCTAGCACAATTAGGTCTTACGATCCCCCAAGCTTGGTCGCGTCCGGTGGTGGGTGACTTTGATGATAGTTATGTGCAGGCGACCGCCATTTTATCTCAAAATGCTAGGCCCACCGCCTTGGTTTGCTTTAATGATCATGTGGCTATGGGGGCCCATGCTGCGGCCTATGACTTAGGATTAAGCGTCCCGCGAGATTTATCCATTACGGGCTTTGCAGATCTGCCTGAAGCGCACACCATGAGACCTGCTTTGACGACGGTCAATCAAAATGTTCCGCAGGTTGGCCAACGTGCGGTCGAATTGCTTGTTGAAAAGATCGAACAAGGCGAGCAGGGTTCTCAGGAATCTCAAACCATTCGCCTGCCTGTGGAGTTAGTCGTTCGCGACTCCACAGCCCCCGCCCCCGGAAGTCTTCTCGAAAACACCAGTGGCTTTCTTAAAGTCGATGAGCCATTGTCTACGCTTTGATAAATAAATTACCCAATTACACCCCCTTGCGAAAGGAACATCATGACTCGTAAACTTCAAAATCGTCGTGATTCAAACCCGGCAACAGCCCGTCGAACAGGCACCGCTTTTACACTCATTGAGTTGCTTGTTGTCATTAGCATTATCTCGATTTTAATTGCGATTCTTTTGCCGGCTCTTGCTAAGGCCAGAGATTCGGCAAGAACGATTCAATGCGCAGCTAACCAGCATCAATTAGCGATAGCGTTTGCGATGTATCAAGATGCTAGCGAGGGTTACTTTCCAGCTAACGACAAGGCAGCGGTCGGCCAGGTGCAATGGGATGATCGGCTGGGCACCTATGATGGTCGCCAATTAAGTCAAGGGCAAAAGAATCGGGTCTACATCAATACAAACAACCCCGGTGTTCTTTATAAATGTCCCGCAGACCTTATCGAGACCGATATCACGCTGCGATATGCTGGCATTGGTTTTCGACGAACCTATGCGGTCACAATTGGCGTGCCCGGGAAAACCAGTTCTGCCTCACGCGGTATTGCTGGCCCTTATCACAATACTTCAGGGGGTTGGGCGCAGAACACCCGCGAGATCAGAAAAACATCCAGAACGATTGTGCTAGGCGAGCTTCCGTTTAGTAAAAATGTCTTGGGTTATCAGGCAGGTGACACGATGGATCAGGTCGGCATAAGCAACCGGTTCAGAAACAAGTCTCACGATGTTTGGCCTCATGGTGTGGGACGTTCGAACTGGTTGTTTGTTGATGGACACAGTCAGTTATTACCTTTTGACGCAACTCTTGCCGGTTCTCCAGCAGCCAATAACCCAGAAAATGTTGGATGGTCTACTAGCATGGTAGGCTCCATGTGGGATACTTGGAAATAAGCGTTCGCCCACTCATTTGCCTCACATTTAAACCCCCGCTTACTTTGATTTCAAAGGATCACTCATTATGCGCATGTTATGCATCACGATTTTTGCCAGTTTGTTGCTGGCGACAATTGCCAACGCAACTTCGGTTCATACGGCGACACTCCCCGAGGGAACTTCCTATACGGCAAAAGAACTACCCGCTCACGCGATTTATCTTGAAGCTGAATCTCTTGGTAAATCCAACAAGGCAGATACCTTTCCCGAAGGTCACCGGCCGATCACCGTATTCCGAACGACAGCCAAACCCAATAATTACTGGGGGACTATGGTCGGCTTTGATAAATCTCGCTTAGCAATGCGTGGAGCCGAAAAAAGGAACTATCCAACACATCATCTGATCTGGGAAGATATCAAACAGAAACTTGAACCCGGCATTCATGATGTCTATGTCCGCTGCATGATCACACCGGGAGGCAGTAATGTTTTTGAGTTTAAAAAAGGGACCGACATCAAATCCCTTCAGCACGCCAAAGCCACTAAGCCCATCACCTACAACAAAGCGAATTTTACGTGGGTTCGTATCGGGAGTGTGGACCTTCAAGCCGGAGACGACTCTTTTGAACTGACCGTTTCGACCACGCAAACGCCCGTCCGGATTGATACGGTATTACTGGTAAAAACACCTCTCCCGAAGGTTTTACCCCTTCAATTCAAACGATTGCCCAATGCGAACGCTATTAGCGACCGTCCAGGGGGAGTTATTTTTGCAACAGAAGCTGCCACGATTACCTATGAGGTTCAAGCTTTTGAGAATATAAAGGATTTGGTCGTCAATATTGCTGGAGCAGATGGGCAAATTATTCAGACAATTCAAAACCCCACGCTCACGCCTTTGCAAACGGGGCACGCAAGGTTGGAAGTGGTTCTTCCCGGGCGCGGGCACTTTGTTGTCACGCTGCATGCGAAAACCAAAGATCAGTTCACGGTTAAAACGACGACGACCGCTGCGGTTTTGGGGATACCCATTGATGATACGAAACGAATGCAATCGCGTTTTGGTCTGTGGACGGTTCACGGGGATAAGTCCTTGCTCAAAGCAGCTAATGGGCGATGGAACCGTGGCATGATGAGTCTTTTTAGAATCAAAGAAGAAGACTTAACCAAGGCTGATTCAGCTCAGTCTACCGTTGTCTTGGCGGAAGTTCAGGCAGCATGGAAATTTTTTGATCGTGTGGTAACGCTTGCGTTTGGATTTCCTAATTGGTTGATGGGAACCAAGCCTGACGAAAACGATCACGGTTTTGGTAACTCTTTTGCGCCCCCCAAAGACTGGGACAAACTTGATGAGGTTTTGGACTATTACTTTCAGAAGAACAAGAATCGTTTGCCAGAGCTTTTTGAGGTTTACAACGAACCGCTGGCTCACTGGAAGGGGAGCAGTGAAGAGCTTGTTCGCTTTCATCAGGCGGTTGCCAAGTCGATCAAAAAAGTCAGGCCCGAGATTAAAGTCCTTGGGCCTTGTTTGTCTTCGATTCAAATGGATAAACTCAAGCAGCTTGCGAACTTGGGATTGTTTGACAATCTTGATGGTATTGTCATGCATGCCTATGTGAATAACAGTACGCCTGAGGCGATTTTTCTGGAACGTCTGATGCGGTTGGCTGCGTTTCGTAAGCAGCCGAAATATAAACATATGCCTATTTACCTCACCGAGTTTGGCTGGACAAGCGGAGAAGGAGGTTGGCAGGTGCCTGTTGATGAATTGACTCAGGCTCAATTTTGCGCCAGAAGCCTTGCCTTGGGCCTCAGTGAAAACATAGATGCAATGATCTATTTTTGCATGGAATATCATTCAAAGAATATTGGCGAGACAAGCTATTCAATGATTGACTCGACGGGACGGCCTAAGCCGGGCTTTGCTACTTTTTCGACGCTTGCCCGTGAGTTTGCCAATGCGACACCCGTGACACGATTGAAGCTACTTCCGGATGTTTATATGGTCGTCGCTAAAAGCCCGGGTCATTATGTGGCTTCGATTTGGAGTACTCAAGAAAACCACACGCTTGTATTTCCATTCCCCATTACCTCTGCGGTGGACATGGTGGGGCAGCCCGTCGTGCTAAGTGACTCTGGGAAAATGTCTATCAGTCCCAGTCCTATTTATATTCGGATGCCTGATTTTCCCATTGATCAACTGGATCCCAATCAAAACACACTTCATCTGCAAGGCCAGGATTTGCCGGTAAGTTCCGATGAATTGTTTGCATTTAATTCAGATTGGTACACGCAAGGTAAGTTGCATATTCCAAGCAATGCTGCGCCGGGACAATATGTTTTACTGGCAAAAAAAAGAGATCGCTGGCAGCCTCAAACATTCACGATCCAACGGCCTTTTGATATCACAAGAACCAAAGTCTATTGGCCGCTAAAACAGGAATTTCCGACTTTGCGGGTCACAATGACATCGCAGGTTGACCAAGATGCCTTGCCCATTTCACTGAGTTTTAAAACAGCTCAATCCCAAAGTATGCCGACTTCCTATTCTTTGCCACCACGCACTGCTCGGGAGACCCGGTTTGACCTTAAGGACATTCCCTTTGGCCAGCGGTTGCAAGGCACGGTATATGCCCTGAGCACGTGGCATGACAAAACGATTACATTAACTGACCCACTAGATGTCACCGTGGTTCCTGCGTATCAAACAAACGAGTTTAAAACATGGGATCAAATTCCTGCGATGGATTTTACGGACTGGAAACCGTACCGTACGTTACGCAATGCTGATGAGGCTCATCCGGATTGTAAGGCCCAGTTGAAATGCCGCTACGACACCAATGCTCTTGAGTTAAATGTTCGTGTTCAAGATGATGAACATAAACAGGATTTTACAGGAAAAAATCCCGTCCGCATGTGGGCTCAAGATTCACTGCAAATCGCATTTGATATGGATATCGACAAGCCATGGGTCGTAGGCGTGGGAGGGCAGGAACTTCTTGGTGGCCATCGTGTGTTTGAATTTACTATCGGCAAACATACCGACAGCGATACCGGCGTAGCCTTTCGTCACACTTCGTATAGTAAAAAATTGCCTGGCAATATGATTGAGCCTGACATCAAGGTTCATGCGCAGCGGGTCGGGGGCATCACTGAATATCAGATTATAATTCCATGGCAAATTTTGGATTCTCAAGAAGCTCCAACTCCCGGTCAGCGGATTGGTTTTTCACTACTGGTTAATGATGTCGATCCAATAGCTAAACGTACAAGGCATGGTGTGCGTCTCTTTGCAGGTATTGCCGAAAGCAAAGACCCTAAACAATACGGCCCGTTGTGGTTTCGTTGAGAACCCACATTATTACGTCCCTTTATGAAAAATATTGAATATTAGTTTGTCTCTATTTAAGGATCACGCACTATGCGTATGTTTATCATCACACTTATCGCCAGCTTATTTCTGGCACCAGCCGCCCACGGGGCCTCGGTTCATACGGCAACACTTCCCAATGGGATTGCTTATCCCGCCAATGAACTGCTTACGCATGCGGTTTACCTTGAAGGTGAATCCCTTGGGAAGTCCAACAAGGCGGACACCTTTCCTAAAGGTCACCGTCCGGTCACCGTATTTCGAACGGCTGCTAAGCCCAACAATTACTGGGGGGCTGTGGCCGTCTATGATAAATCTCGCGTGGCAACACGTGGATCTGAAAAAAGGAACTATCCATCGCATCATTTGATATGGGAAAATATCAAGCAGAAGCTTGCCTACGGCATTTATGAGGTCTATGTCCGCTGCATGATCACCAAGGGGGGAGACATGACTTTTACGTTTAAAAAAGCAGACGATGTCAAATCTCTGCAACACGCGAAAGCCACCAAGCCCGTCATTCAGGATAAAGCGAATATCACATGGATACGTATCGGAAGTGTGGACCTCGCTGCGGGGGACGACTCCTTTGAACTGTCCGTTTCAGCCCAGCAAACGCCCGTCCGGATTGATACGGTTTTACTGGTCAAAGCACCTTCTCCTGAGGCGATACCCCTTCAATTCAAACGATTGCCCAATGCAAACGCTATTAGTGACCGTCCTGGCGGATTTATTTTTGCAACAGAAACCGCCACGATTACTTATGAGGTTCAAGCTTTTGAAAAAATAAAAAATTTGGTCGTCAATATTGCTGGCGCTGATGGGCGAATTATTCAGACCCTTCAAAGCCCCACACTCACGCCTTTGGAAGCAGGGCATGCACAGTTAGAAATTGTACTTCCGGGCCGTGGTTATTTTGTCGTGACCTTGCAAGCAACAACGCAAGATCAGCGCGTGGTTAAAACCACCACGACTGCTGCGGTGCTGGGGATACCGATTGATGATTCGAGGCGGATGCAATCGCGTTTAGGCTTGCAAACGACCAGTGGTGACAAACGCCTCGTACGAGCTGCCAATGGGCGGTGGGACCGTCGTCTGATGAGCTTGTTTAACGTCAAAGAAGAAGATGTGACCCGTGCAGATGCAACTGAATCTGTCGTGATTCCGCCTGAAAAACAAGCTATTACGAAGTCTTATGATTGGACTGCTGCATTTGCGTTTGGCTTGCCTAATTGGTTGATGGGAGTCACGCCAGATAAAAGCTATAAGGGTTTTGGCAATGCTTTTGCTCCCCCAAAGGATTGGGATAAGCTCGACGAGGTTCTGGACTATTATTTTAAGAAGTATAAAAATCGTATCTTCGATTATCTTGAGGTTTATAACGAACCTATGGCACATTGGAAGGGGACCCGTGAAGAGCTAGTTCGGTTTCATCATGCGGTTGCTAAGTCGGTCAAAAAATTCCGCCCTAATGTCAAAGTACTTGGCCCCTGTTTGTATTCGATGCGTATCAATGAATTGGAGCAGCTTGCAAATCTAGGATTGTTCGACAAGCTTGATGGTATTGTGATGCATGCCTATGTGAATAACTCTACGCCTGAAGAGAAATTCTTAGAGGGGTTAAAAGAGCTCACCGCGTTTCGTGATCGCCCAGAATATTCGCACCTACCAATTTTTCTCACTGAGTTTGGATGGACAACCATACCAGGCTCTTGGATGGTTGCTGTGGACGAATTAACCCAAGCACAATTTTGCGCCAGAAGTCTTGCTTTATGTATTAGTGAAAATATTGATGGGGTCGTTTATTTCTGCATGGAATTTCGGGCTCCCACTGATTACGACGGAAGCTTTTCATTGATCGAGCCCACCGGTAGGCCCAAGCCCGGCTACGTTGCTTTCTCGACCATTTCCCGCCAGTTTGCGGACGCTACGCCTGTCACACGACTGAAGTTGCTTCCGGACGTTTATATGGTGGTCGCTAAAAGCCCTGATCATTATGTGGCTTCGATTTGGAGTACTGGGCAAAACCATACACTTGCATTTCCATTTCCTATCACTTCTGCTGTGGACATGGTGGGCCTGCCTATTGCGTTGAGCAACTCCGGCCAACTGTCTATCAGCCCAAGCCCGATTTATATTCAGATGCCTGACTTCCCAATTGATAAGCTTGATCCCAATCAAAATGTTTTACAGCAGCAAGGCCAAGATTTGCCCGCAAGTTCCGATGAGCTATTTGTATTTAATTCAGATTGGTACACGCAAGGTAAACTGAAAATTCCAAGTAATGCCATGCCGGGTCAATATCTGCTTTTGGCAAAAAAAGGAGATCGCTGGCAGCCTCAAGCGATCACAGTTCAACGCCCCTTTGAGATCACAAGCACCAAAGTAGACTGGCCATTGAAACAGGAATCTCCTACTTTGCGGGTCATGCTCACTTCGCAGATTGACGGCGATACATTGCCTGTTGAGTTGAGTCTCAAAACAGCTCAATCTGAAAGTACGCCTGTGACCTATTCTTTGCCACCACATACTGTTCGGGAGGCGAAGTTTGACCTCAGAGGCATTCCCTTCGGTCAGCGTTTGCAAGGTACGTTGTCTGCTAAGAGCACCTGTAATGGCAAGCCGATCACATTAATAGACCCGATGGATGTTACCGTAGTACCTGCATTCCAAACGGGCAAAGTTAAAACCTGGGCCCAAATTCCTGCGATGGATTTTACGAACTGGAACCCGTTCCGTACGGTAGACAATGCTGATGAGGCTCACCCGGATTGTAAGGCTCAGCTCAAATGTCGTTACGACGCTAATGCCCTTGAGCTAAATATTCGTGTTCAGGATGATGAACACAAACAGGATTTTGCAGAGAAGAATCCCAGCCGCATGTGGGCTCAAGATTCACTACAAATCGCATTTGATATGGACTTTGATAAACCATGGGTTGCTGCTGTTGGCGGCGATGAACTTCTCGGTGGCCATCGTGTTTTTGAATTTAACATTGGCAAAAATACCGACCGTGATGCCGGCGTGGCGTTTCGTCACACATCGTATAGCACAAAGTTGCCAACCAATATGATTGAGCCTGATATCAAGGTTCATGTACAACGAACCGGTGATATCACGGATTACCATATTGTCATTCCATGGCAAATTCTCGATGCACAAGAAGCTCCAACCCCCGGTCAACGGATTGGTTTTTCGCTATTGGTTAATGATGTCGATCCAATAGCTAAACGTACAAGGCATGGTGTGCGTCTCTATGCAGGCATTGCCGAAAGTAAAGACCCCAAGCAATACGGCCCCTTATGGCTTCGCTAAGACCTACTTGAGTCGATGCAATTAGCTAAGAATCCTATTGTGAAAGATGTCACTGGTTTTCAGGACGGTTCTACTTTTAAGTTTTTAAGTTTTTAAGTAAGCTCTAATTTGGAGATGAAACAGTATGAGCCGGATTCAATTTGGTACATCGCAGCCCCTTTTTCCATTCGTATAAAGTTCACGCCTAGCGCTTTACCCGCAGGGCTGTTTCCTTCGGTCACAGCTAGGGCATCCGTGGCTGGAACCCACACCGTTGCAGTCGTGTTATAGGGAACGCGAATATCCCATTGCAGCACGCCATCTTGGATTTTCCAATCACTGCGAATCAGGCCATATGGGCAACGGTAATCAGCTTTCGCCCATGTCAGATCACTTGCAAGGCTCGGCTTTAGGAAAAAGTGTTTAAAGCCCGGCTGGTTTGGATCGGGATCAATCCCTGTTAGGACGCGGTAAAACCATGCGCTGATATCGCCGAACATGATGTGGTTGCGTGACGATTTGCCTCCCCAACTTTCCCACAGTGTGGTGGCTCCTTGTTTAAGCCAATGCGCCCAGCCTGGAAATTGAGGTTGGGTAATGAGTTGGTATGCAGTATTTACATGTCCATTGTCAGCTAACGCCCGTGGGACGTACTTGGCACCTAGAATCCCAAAGTCAGCTTTGTGATCATTGGCTTGGACCGCTTGGGCTAATTTTGCAAGGACTTTATCCTTTTCTGAATCTTCGACTAATTCTTGATAGATTGCGCAGGCTAATGCGGTGACTTCGCCCTTGGCATAGATGCCATCACCTTTGTAAAAGCGTTGGTTAAATGCATCTTTGATCTTCGCAGCGAGCTGGTCATATTTTTTTTGGTCAGCTTTATGGCCTGTCATCTTGGCAAACTTTGAAATCAAAAGGCTGTCAACGTAGTAGTACGCAGTTGAGGTCACTTCCACTGCGGTGATGCGTTGTTTATCAACATGACACCAATCGCCAAGTCCAAAAGAAACGATGTGATCGGTTGCCATGTCAGTGCAGTAGTCGACATATTTTTTCATTGATTCATAGTGCGTTTTAATGGCAGAGCTATTGCCAGTGTACAGATAGACGTACCATGGAATTAGCAGAAACGCACTGTCCCATGCGGGGCCGCTGCCCCAGTTAAAGCCCCATCCCGCACTGGGGATAATGCCCGGAAGCTGTCCGTTAGGACGTTGCACATCTGCAAAACTGTCCATCCACTGGTCGTATGCAGTACTTGCTGCAAAGTTGAACAAGCCCGCTTCAGCAGCAAGTTGAGCATCACCTGACCAGCCGTTTTTTTCACGATGCGGGCAATCGGTGGGGATGCCTGTGAAGTTGCCGACATAAGACCAAACCGTGCATTGCTCAAGACGGTTGACTACTTCATTGGAGCAAGAAAAGTTGCCGATCTTATCGAATGCGGTGTTGACGACTTGTCCGTGTACTTCTTCTAATTTAACTTCGGAGGTAATGCCTTTGATGCGCAGATACTGAAAGCCGTGGTAAGTGAACCTAGGTTCCCATGATTCTTGTTTATCGCCTTTTAAGAAATAGTGGTCCGTTTGGCATTCGCCACCTTTGATAAAGCTATTAATGCCTTCTTGAGTAATGTCGTTGTCTTCTAAGATTTCAGCATATTCAATGGTCAGTTCGGAACCGCGTTTACCTGAGCAAACAATCTTTGCCCATCCGGTCATGTTTTGTCCCATGTCACAAATGACATCGCCGTTAGGTAGTGTCCATTGTTTAGCGACCGCAAGTGTCCCGACGACTTTGCATGGGGGCATGGTTTGCGGTTTAAGTACACCGCCTGGGCCGGAAACCTGTGCTGCTATTTCCCATTTGCTATCGTCGTAATCAGGTGATGACCAGCCGTCGAGTTCTAATCTCGCATCGTAGGTTTCACCATTGCGTAGTCCGTCAAAGAGAATGGGGCCACTGGAAATTTTCCATGACTCGTCGCTACAGATGACGGTTTTTTGATCAATGACACATTGTAATAGTAGTTTGGGATAATCTCGCCATGAGACTTTGTCGAAATGCCAGACATCCGGTGTATGGCTGTTGTACCAGCCGTTGCCTAGGACGACTCCAAAAGTATTTTCGCCTTGCACAAGATGTTTTGTGATGTCGTATGTCACATAACGTGCACGTCGATCGTAATGCGTGACCACGGGGTCAAGCACGTGGTCGCCGACCTTTTGGCCGTTGATATAGAGTTCGTAATATCCTAGGCCGCAGATGTGCACTTTGGCATTATGGGTTGTGCCTTGATAATCAAATGTTTTGCGAAAGAAGGGGGCGGGTAGAACCTCTTTCTTCCAATTATTGTGTATTACGCCGGGTTTGCCGATCCATTTTGCCTTCCAGTCCGAGGCGTTGAGTATGCCCATGCCCCAAACGGCTGGGGCGCTCCAGTCGCTGGGGTGGCCATCCTTATCCCAGACGCGCACCTTCCAGTGACAGGATGCGAAGGATCGGAGTTTTTCTCCATCGTATGCAACTTCAATGGACTGGTCGGATGAAACCTTGCCAGAGTCCCAGTGATCTGCTTGATCGTTTTTGAGTGCTTCTGATGATGAGGCAACTAGGATTTGATATGCCGTTTGCTTTTGGCTGCGCGTGTCGGATTCGAGTGTCCAGCTAAGCAGTGGGTGAGCCACATCAAGGCCCAGTGGATTATCTAGGCGTTCACAATATAGCTGGTTGATAGGCATCAAAAAAACTTCTTTCTTACGCTTGTCGTTGAAGCGTCTGACAGATTATTAAAGTGTGGTTTTGTGTGTGATTAAACCTTTGCGGACATCACTTGGTGAACAGTGATGATGGTGTTGAAAGGCACGGCTAAAATAAAGTGAGTCATCGTATCCAACCTGACGTGCGATCTCTTTGACGAGTAAGTTCGTTTCTCGACACAAGAGCATTGCATGATTCATTCGTTGTTGGATGTGGTAGCGATGCACACTCACGCCGGTCCATGTTTTAAACATACGGGCAATGTAACGCGAGGTCAATCGTGTTTTTTGGGCGAGTTGTTCAAGGTCGTGTGTGTGCTCAAAGTGATTGTCGAGTTGGTCTTTGAGGTGTTCAAGGACTGCGTGATGTCTTGTGATTACTGAAGGCTCACCCATAACCGGGGCAACAGATTGCATTGATTGCCATGCTAGTTGTCCAAGAATTGCCAGCAGTTGTCCGCGAATCAATTCCCATTGATCACTGCCAGGAAAATGATCCTCATCGCCAATGCAGTCGAAGAGTTGGCGCGCCACAGGGCTTTGGGCGACATGTCGCCCAAGGCAATCCCAGCCATGTTCCGGACGGTAGTGGATGACGGTGCCTAGCACGGATTTTTTAGTGATCCCTAACCAAAGCATATGATACGGCTGATCGCGGCGCCAAAACCCTTCGGAATGCCAGGTATGCAGCGGGAGGATTCCCAATCGCGGCGGGGCGACTGAATATCGTTGCTGATCAATATCAAGAATTGGGCGTCCGCTTAGTCCGATGCAAATCTCCGGAGTATAGTTTTGATGCATGCCCATCGGGTATCGATGCGACGGATCAGCAACGCAACGCATGGCGCGCGATGGCCAATCTGTGTGTGCAATCACATCCTTTTCGCTGGCTTGGAGCACATGCTCTATTGCCATGCGATACCATTGACCGACCGGATCGACGGGCTCGTTCTGTGTCGAAAAGTCCATGTGATTGTCACTTTCTCTATAGGCATCAGGCTGACATCATACTATAATTTAAAACGAACATTGACAAAAGCTTTGGTAAATTATTTGGATCTGTTGTCATTTTATCCAAGTTTATGGTGTTCAAATTAGTGGGTTTTAAACAATCAATGTTTTGATAAATCAGCAATTAACAATAGGAGTTTCATTATGCATGTCATGGGTAAAGAAGAAATTCGTGAAGTGGTCAAGGTTCTCGAAAGCCAGCAGTTCATGCGGTATCGTGGTGGTGAAAACGGCTATATTGATCGCTTCGAGAATGATCTAAATAAAATGATAGGTGTGAAACATTCGTTGACCGTCAACAGCGGCACCAGTGCGCTGATTTGCGCGATGGTCGGCATGGGCATAGGCCCCGGTGACGAGGTGATCGTGCCCGCCTACACTTGGGTCGCCACAGCGTTCGGGCCTTTAGGTGTTGGCGCTGTCCCAATCCTTGCGGAAGTGGATGAAACATTGATGATGGATCCCGCAGATATCGAGCGGAAGATCACCAAACACACCAAAGCCATCATCCCCGTGCACATGGGCAATCTGGTCTGCAACATGGACGCGATCATGCGAATCGCACGTAAGCATAATTTGCTCGTGTGCGAAGATTGTTGCCAGGCTGTGGGCTTAAACTATAAGAAAAAGCGAGTCGGATCGATTGGTCATGC
>JAESSU010000335.1 GCA_016763955.1 Phycisphaeraceae bacterium
ACCCAAAATACTGTGCTGCCGGTTTTTTGAGTTGACCTTCGGTCAAAATCGGGTTATCGCAGCCTAGCTCGCCAAGGCAGGGGGACATGCGTTTGCCCTAGGGGTTGATCACAGTGCCGTGCAGCCGAGGTTGATTCCCTATTTTACCACGTGAGATCAACTGGGGTGATTGAACTTCCAAATAATAGATTAAGGAGTGAAATTAGACATGCTAGATACCCGTGTGTACTTGGGGCGTGATACCCTTGACGATTAAAACTTGTGCGTTGACTTACATTGCGAACACCAGTGACACAAAGTTTTATGAACCGTCCGGCGCGTACAAAATAGATGCGATGCATATGATTTAGTTTTTGAAGAAGATTAGGTCGTCAATCGTTTCTTCTTTAACCTTGTCAAGCTTGAGCTGCTCGGGTTGCTTTGCAGATGCAGTTATTGTTGCAGCGGGTATAGCGGGGACTTTGAGTTTGGTTTGGCGTTTACTGCGCGTCCGCTTGCCGGTGGCATCGAGTGGATCGCTTAGCGGACGGTCACTGGTGAGGCGTTTTTGTAAACGGTCGAGTGCTTCAATTTCCAATTGGCGAACACGTTCACGAGTCAGTCCGATTTCGCGGCCGATCTCTTTGAGGGTCAGTGGCTCGTTGCCATCAAGACCATAACGCAGACGCAAAATGGTGGCTTCACGGTCATCGATGGCTTCTAGTAGTTGACGGATGGTATTCAGATCGTCTTTTTTGAAGACGTTTTCTTCTGGCTTGGGTGTTTTAGAATCTTCAAGTAGTTCAGCAATGCCGACACTTTCTTCATCTCTGGATTCTGTTTGAGCAGGGCGGCGAAAGGCACTCATGGCTTTCTTGATCATCCGCATTTTTCGTGGTGCAATTTCCAAAGCCACCCCCAGCTCTTCATTAGAGGGGACATGGCCGAGTTCATCTTCAAGCTCACGACTTTTTCGTTTCCACTTGGAGATCAGTTCAACCATATAGGCTGGGATATGCACAGGCTGTACCGCGTTGATTAGGGCACGCTTGATGGCTTGTTTGATCCACCATGAGGCATAGGTTGAAAAACGGGCACCTTGATCAGGGTCGAAGGCTTCAACTGCACGCATTAAACCAAGGTTACCTTCTTCAATCAGGTCATGTAAGGGTAAGCCACGGTTGGAATATCGCTTGGCGATGTTGACGACAAGCCGTAGATTTGAACGAATCATCCGATCTCTTGAGAGGGGACAATTTTCGTTGATGATTTTCCAGCACAGATCGCGCTCCTCCTGGGCAGTGAGTAGCGGTGACTCATCAATCTGCCGGAGATAAAGTTCGAGATTGCTTTTGACA
This sequence comes from Phycisphaeraceae bacterium, assembly GCA_016763955.1. Lineage (GTDB taxonomy): Bacteria > Planctomycetota > Phycisphaerae > Phycisphaerales > Phycisphaeraceae > UBA7800. Next base: position 1,338 of record JAESSU010000335.1, read on the forward strand.
CCACGTGGGGCCATCGAAACCATCCGATCTGCTGGGCTTACTTGCCAAGGGCTGCGACACAATGTCGAGGCTCATTGGTAAAGTCGGCCTGTTTGAGGGACGGCTTAAGAGATTGAAGGTGGTTTGGTAAGAATGCATGCCGGATTAATCGTTACGACTGGCATGTTAGGTGATGACGGTTCTATTGTGCAGGTTTGGGGGGCGTAATGAAGGTTCTCGATAGCGTTTAACCCCAAGGGGCATGAAATGTTGCTTGGGAGATGACGTTTGAGGTTTGAAGTCTTAATCATGAAAATTAACAATGGAGGTCTTCGAAAAACCTCCCCTTCTCACCATTTTTAGACCTTTCCGGTTTCAACTGGCCATTTTTCTGTGGATAAGTGGTGCTTTCTTGCCTTATTTAAGCTCTGGCGCTATAAAGGTTGACTGACCTTTTCAACTCAGGAGCCCACACACGATGGAACGCAAAACGCACGAACCGATGCTCATTGATGGCATGACCGCAGACCTCGGTGATCCGCAGACGATCAACCAACTTGAACAACTCAATCGCGTCATCCCTTGGGAAAAACTTGCACAGCCGATTCGTCAGACCTATCAAAACGACACTGCTAAGGGAGGTCGCCCCAACGTGCCAGTCGTGATGATGCTTAAAATTGTGATGCTTCAAAAATGGTTTAACCTTAGTGATCCTGCGGCTGAAGCGATGTTGCGTGACCGAATTTCATTTCGGAAATTTGTCGGCCTAGGCTGGACAGATCCCACTGTGGATCATGCCACGATTGCTATCTTCCGAGGAAGGCTGCGTGAGCAGCAACTGATGAGTGATCTATCTGATCAAGTGACCGATCACCTTTCGCACGAAGGTATGATCGTGCGTGAAGGCACGTTGGTGGATGCAACCATTATCAGTGCACCACGCGGTCGAAGCACCGACTCAGGGACAGGGCATACGAAGGATAAAGCTGCGACCTCCACGAAAAAAAATAGCATTCCCTATCACGGTTACAAAGCTCACATTGCTACCGACACACAGGGCATGATCATCGATTATGTTTACGACACCGCCAAGGTTCACGACAGCAAACATATCGATCAACTGATTGAAGATGAAGATCAGGCGGTCTACGCCGATAGTGCGTACATGGACAAAAATCGTAAGGAGCGTCTGGAAAATGACGGTGTTTTCTGCGGCATTATTCAACGCCGTGTGCGTGGACAAAAAGAACTCACCGTCGCACAGAAGCAGCACAATAAACAGTGTGCCCAGAGACGTGCGAGGGTGGAACACCCCTTCGCTTGGATCAAAGAACACGGGCGGCTTTTTGCGTGTCCGCTACCGGGGGCTCCAGCGCAATGCCATCGACTTTGCTTTGGCAGCGATCGCCTACAATTTCAAACGCAGTTTATCACTGCAAGCGTAAGGCCAGCGCGATCGTTGCGTGCATGGGTCAGAAAAACCCCTGTTTTTAGAAGATTGGTCAGCAAAATACCACTGATTTTGTGCTGATATTCCCTAATTTAAAAAAATGGCCCGCAAGGGCGGGTTATTCAAAGGTCTCAATGGTTTACAGGCTTGGCCAGCCGTCGAAGACGAACTTTCCGTCTTTGGAGATCACTTCGCCATCGACAGTGATGGTGCCTCCTGTGCGTAGGTCACAGACCATATCCCAGTGGAGTCCTGATGTATTGAGGTTTCCAGTTTCGGGGTATCCGG
>JAESSU010000336.1 GCA_016763955.1 Phycisphaeraceae bacterium
ACGTTTAGTATGGGGTTTGTCGCCCTTCCCAATGTTTTTAATCTTATGCCCGCAGGACAGTTCTTTGGATTCTTGTTCTTCTTACTGCTCTTCCTAGCTGCGGTGACTAGTTCACTTTCCATGCTCCAGCCAGCGATTGCTTTCCTTGAAGAAGGACTAAACATCAAACGCAAAGCCTCCGTCGCGTTGCTAGGCTTTATCACCACGGTGGGCACCTTGTTTATTGTGTACTTCTCTGCTGACTTTGTGGCTTTGGATACCATCGACTTTTGGATTGGCACGTTCTTTATCTATGTCCTTGCGACCATTCAAACCATCTTGTTTGCATGGGTTCTAGGAATGGACAAAGGCATGGCAGAACTTGAACAAGGGGCAGAAATTAAGCTGCCTAAATGTTTACGATTCGTCATTCAATATGTTTCGCCGTTGTATCTGATCATTATTTTTGGCCTTTGGTGTTACAACAATGCAGGTGATCGTCTGCGAGCCATTGGCAATGTCAAAGAACAACCGGTGATCGCAATCTCCGTTGGGTTTATCGTGATCGTAGCGGTCTTGTTTTTACTATTGGTCAATCAAGCAGTCCGAACCTGGGCGAAACGTGAAACGACAAAGAACAGTGAGGTCTCACTATGAATACAGGCGGATGGATCGTAATGACAATAGCTGTAGGCGGAATGACGCTGTTTCTTGGTTGGTGCATCTTTAAGGTGTTCACCACCCCCGGAAGTAGTGAGCACTTGCATACGCAAGCGGACATTGATCCGCATGACAACGATGACGATGCGTAAACGCAGATCAAAAAAGAGCACCGGCTGTAAACCGATGCTCCTTAAAATCATTTATGAAGACGCACTGTTTATGTTAAATTAAACAGTGCGTTTTTTATACACATCGCGTCTTTTTTGTACGCATCGGACGATTCATCAGACTTTGTAGCGTTGGTGTTCGCGATGTCAGTCATGCACAAGTTTAATCGTCAATGGTATTACATCTCTTTTACGTGGGTTAGCGCATCACGTTTGACCATGATGGGATAACCGAGCTTCTTTGCTAATTCAGATTCAAGTTGCTTAAGCATGCTGGCCACTTTTTGATCATCACGAATCACTTTGAACTTGCCATCGATTTGTACCCGCCCAAGCCGATCAGCAAAACCTTTAGAGAGATGTTGCAAAGCCATCGAGCCATCCCCGATCGCACAATTCAGATGATCTTTGCCGGGCTTTTGTTTTGGATAAAGATAACCGCCCCCACCATAAACACCGACAATATTGCGGTCTGCCCCTGCATAGATGATATATTTGAATGTCGCATTGGTTGCATTGCGATTCACCGGGGTTTTTGAACCCCGTGGGAGCCAGAGCATTCTTGCAGCTAGTAGTTGGCTTGGAGCTTGTTCATCGCCATCGAGCAAGATCAATGTGATTCGATTGTCATCGTGATAAGCGTAGTAACCTGTTTTAAATTTGCCTGTCAGTGATACGCCTTGCTGTGTCAAACTACGAATGGTTAGATCGCCAAGTTTTTTTCCCGAGGGAGACTTAGGCGCACCGCAGCCGGCAAAGGATACAGCGAACACAGCTAAAAGTAAGATGCTAAATAGACGGGGCTTAAGGGCCATAAAAAAGTTCCTGTTTGATGGTGGGATAAAAAAATTGAAACCAAAAGTCGGTGAGCTAGGCAAGGCAGCTACTTTAATTGTGATCCGAAAAACGCCCTGCACTAGGGGGTCGCATTTTCGTCCTTTGACAAGTTTAGATCAAGGGTCAGTTCATCAGTGACAGTAGGCGGCGCATCCCCACGGATCACCGTTACCTTCCCAGGCATGTCCGCGGTGTCCTGCGTTTCTTCTGATGCAAGAAGAACTCGCGTTGAAGTGATGGTGATCTTATCTGCAAGACCCAACATCGCCAGCGTGTCCCGTTCGATAATGCTCGTAAGAACATGACGGGGAATGGTGGGCATGGAAGTGCCCTTGGTGTAATGATTCACGGTGTAGAGATTGTAAATAACTTGCTCAGGCGAGCTAAACGGGAAGTCACTGCCTAATAACAACGAGTCGGTGACGTTCTGTTGGTCTGCGGTGAGAAGCGTATTGTAAAGCTGCCAAGGACGTGAACTAATGTCCGAAAGATCCGCGTAAAAGTTTGGATGCTTTGAGAGCAACAAAATTGCTTCATCGACCCAAGGATGTCCAAGTTGTGAGAGGATGAATTTAAGTTTGGGGAAGCAACGCCCTACCTCATCAAACAAAAATGGCTGACTAAATGCCATCACAGCGGAGGTGGCCATGTGCGTGCCTGGATGATGCAAAATAGGCATCCCCAGCGCTTCACATTTTTCATAAAGCAACATTGCCTGCGTGTGCGTCGGATGACAGTTTTGGGCAGCAGCACTAAAACATACGCCCACTAATCCTAAGTCAACCGCTTCTTTGAGCTTATCCTGCCAATTGGAGGCTAAGGGATCAATGCCCGCAAATCCGAGATATTTGTGGGGACGTCGTTTGACGTAATTGGCAACCTGCTCATTAGAGATCGATGCTCCGAGATACTGGCTTTCAAATCCAAGGATAAAGGATGCATCCACAGGCTTCATCGCCTGATCATATGCCCAGCCTGATGCGTTGATCGGCTCGTGCATCATCTTGGCTTTAAGCTGCTGGGCCGTGCCATCACCAAGTTGCTCAGGATGTTCCCACAAGTGTGTGTGTGCGTCTACAATCATGTCCACAATTATCGGGTATTGCCCACTAAGGGACAAGTGCGAGTTGGGTTCGACAACAGATTTTACACAAAATTTGAGTCTCGCATCGCAGCTACTATTCAAAACAACCGCCACGGTTAGATTCGCAATGCTCGGTCTCTGAATAAAGAATCCTCAACACTAAAGCACTTGGCATAATGATCTGCTGCCACGGCCCCGCAGAAATTGACTGCGTCACCTTCCTACAGCTTTTTCCAAAATTTCGAAAAAAACTTCCGGGGGGGGTTAGCTTTTTGCGTCGTAATCTTCTTGGCTCAGTAAACTTTTGACTTGATCGAGGTTGGCAGGTTTGACTTTGATCATCCAGCCGCCGTCCCAAGGTTCGTCATTGACAAGTTCGGGGGTATCGACGATTGCTTTATTGACTGCGACAATTTCGCCATCAATGCCACAGTACATTTCACTGGTTGCTTTGACGGATTCGATTTCACCGAAGGATTCACCCGCAGCGATGCGACCTGATTCCTTGGCATATTCGATAAACGTAATATCAGAAAGTTCATCCACCGCATGTTCTGAGAGGCCAATGACAACTAGGTCACCTTCGATTTTGTGCCACTCGTGAGATTCGAGGTACGTACGGTCATTTTTGGAAGCCATATTCTTCAAACTCCATCTTTTAAAAGGGTAATGAACACAGATTATCACATTTAAAGCAAGCCGTCTTGTAATAGTGATCCGTGTTAGAGTTTTTTTGCAATGTGTTGATGTATAGGGTGCGTAAAATGAC
>JAESSU010000337.1 GCA_016763955.1 Phycisphaeraceae bacterium
GGAACCACAGTGTGGGCAGCAGTGTGAGCTTTGCAGTTTCCGGGCCATGATTGGTGATCGTTAGTTCGATGAGAATGTCGTTGGCACTTTTTTTGCCATACTCCGCAGTGACTTCCCAGTAGCGGTTGTCATTAAAAAGTTCGGTATCGACGAGTTCGAATTCCGTGTCTTTTTTTCCACGCTCTTTGGATTTTTTGACCAGCTCTGCGTAGGGGTATTCGTTTTGGGGATACAGATAGGTTGATTTGCAATAGCTATAGGTGGGGAGTGCTTCGAGATAGCTGTAGTATTCTTTGACGTCTTCGCCGTGATTACCTTCTGGTCCGTTGACGCCGAAGTAGCGTTCTTTGAGGATGCGGTCTTTGCCGTTCCACATTGCAAGTCCAAAGCACAGGCGACATTGACGGTCGGTGAAACCTAGGATGCCATCTTCGCCCCAGCGGTAAGCACGGCTGCGTGATTGGTCATGGGTAAAGTGTTCCCAAAAATTTCCATCAGGCGAGTAGTCTTCACGAACAGTTCCCCATTGTCTTTCTGACAGGTAGGGGCCCCAGCGTTTCCAGTTTTCGGTTCGCTGTTGTGATTCTTCGAGTCGGATTGATTCTTTGGTCATTTAAAGTGTGCCTGTCCTGATACGCCATGAAATGATGAGAGTGATCCGGGGCGGGCGGCGTATCTGCCATATGATAAGGCAAGACGGCTATCAGTGGTGTGATGCGAAATTCAGTTTGTGGAAATAAGATTGGCTCATTGAGGGTCTAGGCGGAGATGCCACAATTTCCCTCAACGATTGCACCTGCTTCAAATGGGTGGATTCCTGGCAGTGAGATGGATCAGCCGCACTGCCTCGAATGCCTTGATGTCTGGGGCGGTAGCCAGCGAACCCGCCGTGAGGCTTATGTCACAGGCATGAAGGTATGGATATGGTCTGAACCTGCATCGGTGAATCGTGGGGGCGATGTGTACATGGTCTCCATGTGCGGTGGGGGGAAAATATCGAGGTTTTTACTTGCAGATGGATTAAAAAAGGTGTCTGACACCTTATCCGCCCTTATCCGCCCCCGAAAGCTTGAAGCGTTCGTGGGCAAGTCATTGAACCATGATGATTTGACGATGATGCTTCTAGCTCCCGATGGTGCCCTGCCCAAACGCCAGCCCTTAGTCAAGCAACTAAAAGTCATGGCAAAGATGGCCGGACTGTATGGGAAAAATTAAGCGACCGATCTTGATCCATCGTCCGCCCACTTTATCCGTCCTAAAAGTAGAGCGAGGAACGAGCGGTGCTTTTTGCTGTCCGAGTGGATGTGCCGTGTTATGTGCTTATTCCGCAACTAATATTAACCCCCCAGGTTTTGGATAACTCACTGGAACATGCTCTATATTGAAGGGGAATTGTTGTTTTTTTAGTTCTTCTATTGAACATTCCAGTAAATTATTTTCATTGCAGTAAATGATAACTAGTTTCAAATATCGCCTTAGAATCATCAATGGTGGGAATGTGTTTTTATAACTCATCCACTCCATTAAATCTTTTTTCCCTTTTGAACTATTGCAAGGCCTACAGGCATAAACCAAATTATCTCCCGCATCTTTGCCGCCAAACTTTTTTGGGAAAATATGGTCAAGAGCTAAGTTTTCAGTTGCACCACAATAGCTACATTTATTGCCTGACAATAATTTTATTTTTTCATCATCAAAGAGTGTCCTTATATTCATTGAGCCTTCCATGAGACCTTTGAACAATTTTGCTCTGATCATGTAATTAAAGGTTGCATACTTTTCTTGTTTCCTTTCTACTGCCGTATGAGCCATAGCAAGGTTTGCATATGACCAAAACAAGCGTTCTTTCACTATGCTCAACTCTCTTTTTGCCACCTCAGTTCCTTTGTCACATAACAGGTGATTGAACGGAATTCTATTGTTCCCAAGTATTACCATGCTCAACGGAAAGAAGCAACGGGGCAAGTTCATTGATGAGGGGTATCACTAGTGCATCATTGCAGATAATCTGTATTGGATCACGACCAACATCGCTACGGGAAATAGCTGCGACACAACGTGTCGCTGATGCATCGCAAGATGCAATCCGTGATGTTTTAGCTGCAATGAAATACTAGGGCGTTTATATTTTAACTATCGCGTCACTGCGCAGACAAGTATGGCAACTTATTTGGATTTTCTACAGAGCATGTTTGGCACGATATTCGTTCCTTGATGCTTATTTAATTTGCGAGCAATTTCTGCAATGGCCACGCCAGAACTGTGCAAGACGGTGATGCGTACCGTTTGGTTGTGGTAAGCTGTGCATGTGACATCGTAGGCTCCGGTTGGTTTGAAGTCGTTAAGCAACCTCAATCTACCAGACTCACGATGTCATGCTTTTATGCCCAGCATTGCGATTCGGGATTCAATCCACCCATCGTCAAAATAAGTAAGGTCACACAACATGTCTGATAAAAATAAAGTCGCCATCATCACTGGAGGCACACGGGGTATTGGATACGGCATTGCCACCTGCTTGGCAAACAAAGGCTTCGACATCGTCATTGCCAGTACGAACGAAAAGGCTGCTCAAACATCAGCTGCCGCGATTGCCAAGGAGGCCGGCGTTGAAGCCTTGGGCATTGCTTGTGACGTGACGCAGCAAGTACAAATTGATGCGATGATAGAGCAAACTCTAACGCACTTTGGACAGATTGATATTCTTGTCAACAATGCGGGCATTTGTCCGTTTGTAGATATTATGGAAATAGATGAAGCGGTATTCCGTAAGACACTCGATACCAACCTCACCGGCGCGTTTCTCTGTACGCAACGAGTTGCACGTAAAATGATCTCACGCGAAAAAGGCGGGCGGATTATCTTTATCACCTCGTTGTGTGTGAACGTCGCCGGCGCAACGCTAGGTGATTACGCAGCATCTAAAGCTGGCATGCACATGCTGATGAAAAGTTTCGCCATTGCCCTTGGCCCACATGGCATCACCTGTAACGCAGTCGCACCGGGCATGATCCTGACCGACATGACACGTCATCACTGGGAAAAACCCGAAAATGCAGAATTCATCAAAGGTCGTGTACCCGCAGGTCGCATCGGTACACCTGAGGACATCGGCAACGCCGTTGCAATGCTCTGTAGTGACGAGTCATCATATATCAATGGCGTGGGACTCATTGTCGATGGTGGACATCAAACGGTGTGCACCTAGAACGAATAATAACCTCTGAAAGCTAGGGCTGCCGCTGGATCAAAAGGTGGATTCAATTCCGAAGCGCGACACCGGGGAGTAAAAGCATGACACCGCGTAGACAAGTATGTCTGCGGCGATTGAAAATTCAAACAATAGCTGTGAGCTTATCCCGGGGGCAGCTTGTTTGTCGCTACGTTTGAATTTGGGATGCTCTAGCCAAAGTGTGAACCATCCATAAATGCAGAAAGCCACCGTTTTCACGGTGGCTTCTGGCTTCAAATCGGGGCGACAGGATTTGAACCTGCGGCCTCCACACCCCCAGTGTGGCGCGCTACCAAGCTGCGCTACGCCCCGTGGATTTGAGTCCAAAATTTTACCATTGCACAGGCTAATTCGCAAATCCTAAGCAACTAATGCTTGAAATTTTACTGTAATGAACTACCATTTGGGGCTATCCTACGTTTGATTAGCTGGCTCGTTCTAGCTTAAACATGGGAACGTGCTGTCATCTTGGTGACGGCACGGGATTATTTATTATAAAGTGAGATAAGCCCATGGGCGTACCTGTTTCTCAAATGTGGACTGTCGCTTCCTACGTACTTAAGCAAAAGCTTGCACGTCGTAAACGCTATCCGTTGGTCTTGATGCTTGAGCCTTTGTTTAGATGCAACCTCGCTTGTGCGGGCTGTGGTAAGGTTCAGTATCCAGCACACATTCTTAAAAAACATCTCACCGCCAAGCAGTGCTTTGATGCAGTGCAAGAGTGTCCAGCACCGATGGTCTCCATTCCCGGTGGCGAGCCTTTGCTGCACCCGGAGATTGGCGAAATTGTCGAAGGCTTGATCGCTCGCAAAAAATATATCTA
>JAESSU010000338.1 GCA_016763955.1 Phycisphaeraceae bacterium
GCAGCTGCACGTCGTCAGAGTATGGATCGAAAATTAATGAGCAGGCCTGGTGCGACCGGGATGACGGTTTCTTACGCACCGCCGTGGCTTGGGTTATTGCATACACGCAGGCAGATTGATATTCAGATGCTGATAGTGGTCGTGGCGATGGCTGTGAGTAGTTTGATTTTTTTTGGTCATGTTGCATTGATCCAAATTTTGCTGTGTGTGGTCTCTGCGATGAGCGCCTATTTGCCTGCGATGCTGTTAATGTGGATTTTTCATCGCAAACCCCATGCTGATAGCATCATGCATGCGGTGACGATGGCCATGTTGGTGGGATTGATCATGCCTGTGAATAGTCTTGCCTGGCAGCAGGTATTTGCCGGGGCAATTTTGGGCATCTGTATGCCTTTTGTCGGTCGCACGCATCGGATACGAATGCACCCTGCGGTGTTGGCGGTACTGATCACATGGGCTTTGCCTTTGATGCTCTCGAATGTGCATCAGCCCAATTTTAGTACGATGTTTGAATCCGAAAAACACTCGACAGTGCTTCGACCTGATTGTGTGATTTTTGGCAATGTTCACGATGGCAATGCACAGGCGTTGCGCAACTATCAACCTTGGTGGCTCACGGGTAAAAGTTCATTACTCGAAGCGGATCATGGTCAGCTTATGAGTGATGCCATTGTTCGGCCTATCGCGCATAATGTGTTTATACGTGACCAAAAGCGTTTGCTGCGATTTCCCCGGTACCTTGCAAATATGATGGCCAGTGGGGAGTTGCCTCGTATTGAGGAGCTGATTTTAGGCTGCGTGCCGGGCATGATTGGGGCGACGAGTTCGGGATTGCTTATCATTTTGGGCCTGTATTTGATGTACAGGCGACAGTCTTGGTGGTCGATTCCGGTGAATATTATGCTCGCTGCGGGGCTGACGCTTATGGCTATGCCGGTGATGCTTAGTCATGGGGCAACCACGGTGTTTTGGGTGCTCATTGATACGCCTCCAGCATTTAGCCTGACTTATCTAGGATACTTTTTTCTGACTTCACCGATGTTGCTTGTCGCGTTTATTCTTGCGCCTGCCACCAGTCCGCTGGCCTCACATGGGCGATTGCTCTATTGCATTATCATCGGGGTGCTGATGGTGGTGATTCAGTGGTTTGTTCAGATTCCGGTACTGACACTTTTAAGCGTTCTGTTTGCAGGTATTGTGAGCCGAATGTTAGATAATCTACATTCTCGACCGGGGCGTTGAGTTTGAAGTTTGAAATGACTTTAAAACGGTGTTTTGAATTTCATCGCACGCAGAGCACACCAACTAAAATAGCTCTCGAAAATGCCAAAAGCTCCACAGATAAATAGAAGCACCGCGCTAATGATCCAATATAAGTTTGGCCAAGAACTAAATAGGTACATGGACACACAAACACCCGCTAGAACCAGATTCAGAACGCCCCATAGCCCTCGCAGTTGTTGACCACGTCGATCAATGTTGCATTTCATTGGCATGACGTTTGCGATCCTTGCCTAAGGTCTGGGGTGAAAACGAGTGATGACGCTCTTAAGTCGCGTCGAATCCACATGCGTGTAAACCTGCGTCGTCCGAGTGTTCGAGTGGCCTAGTAATTCCTGCACGACACGCAGGTCTGCACCACCTGAAAGCAGATGCGTTGCAAATGTATGTCTAAGTGTATGCGGATGGACATGGGTCATGCCAGCTCTTCGGGCATATTTTGTGACAATTTGCCAAATAACAATGCGCGTCACCGGCCCACCTGTTCGCGAAAGCAGCAAGCGGTCAGAAGGTTTGTCGGGCCTTTCAAGCTGGGGACGAAGTTCTTTTAGATAGACCTGATTGGCTGCCATCGCTGGCTTGCCCAGCGGGACAATTCGTTCTTTACGTCCCTTACCCATGACCCGCGCGATTTGCAGGTCATAATTGATTTGTCCCATTTCCAGTTCTGCAAGCTCCGTTGCTCGTAAACCCCCTGCATAAAGCAATTCCAGAATCGCAATGTCCCGCTGATACAACGCGTCACCGGGTTGGGGGGCATGTAATAGTTTGCCCATTTGCTCACGATTAAGATAGTTTGGCAGACTTCGCCATTGACTAGGCTGTGTGAGCAATTCGCCTGCATCAACACGAACCATCTCGCGAGAATGTAAAAACCGACAGTACACGCGGATCGTCGCCACATGACGGGCGATGCTGGTGGTGGCTAGGCCTTTGTCAGATAGTGCCTTTAAATGTTCCGTCAGTAAATTGTAATCCAGATGATCCCAGTCGGTGATCTCTTTGCTTTCAAGCCACTGCCACAGGTCACGTAGATCTGCGGCATAGGCGCGCAACGTCGCTTCAGCAAAACCGCACTCAATGCGGCAATAACTGATGAAGTCTCGAATAGGCCCAGCCATCACTGGCAGGTCCGGCATCGGATTATGTCGTATTCTTGCTTGTTGATTCATAAGTGGACCCGCTTACCCTTCTGGTTTCAGGCATATCGCCTAGCATCTCAAGACCCCCCAAGGTCCTGTACGCCAATGGAAATATCGACGCTTTATGAAAGCTGCGAATCATCTTTAAGAAGCTGCTGACTATCGGACCTTGACGCGTCCTATTAAGGGTTATTGTTTATTACTAGGCTCATAATTTTTATTTATTTTTGTTCTTGGACTCTGAGCAACTAATGTAATCCTGACGCTTCGAGTTTTAGGACGGCATTGCGACCTCAATTAAGGACAGGCCAGAGCTTCTAAAACTTTCAAGGACCCCGGAGGATTCTGAGAGATTCCGTGAATTTCCGATTCCAACTTCCGGGGGGGGGTTGCTAAGGAAAATGGCTTTGATATAATTCTGGACTCTGCTGTTCTTTTGGGATCACAGATAAAAATAAGGCGACGTAGCTCAGTTGGTAGAGCGAGGGATTCATAAGCCCTAGGTCACAGGTTCAAGTCCTGTCGTCGCTATTTAGATAAAGCCCCGCAGGTCAATGACTTAGCGGGTCTTTTGTTTATCCTGAATTATCTAAAAACGTCACCGTTACGCCGATGTTGCGCCGATTTTCTTAATAACTGCTTCTAGTTCGTCAAGCTGGTCATCAGTTAGGTCTTTGATCAACGCTGTGATTCGATCAGCAGGCCCGGGCGGTTGATACAGGTGCTCCAGTGGCGTCAAGTAATGCTTCCTGGCTGACTTCTGCACCGTGTCCAAGCCAGGTGTCCACCACATAGCCAGGATAATTAAGTTTCCACGTCGAGTCCCGCCAGCGTCGCAATGCCTGAAAGGGCTCGGCCCAAGGCTCAAGGCCTGATCGCTTAATTATGGCAGTCATATCCCTGTTTAAATTATTCTTAGACATTGTGTTGGGCTATGAGTCGCCTGCCTCAAAACCTTCAAGTAAGACCTGCTCTAGTTCTTGCTCCATCTTCACAGGCCGTTGACGCGATTTGCCGCCGGTCTGTTTTTCACTAGTAACCAACAACTTCCCATTACCCCACGCCACATCATCCCATTGCACAATGAATGTCTCGCCGATACGAAGCCCGGCATAGATGCAAAGAGCTACGGTACTCCGCCATGTACTCGACGGGCAAGCATCGATCAAAGCTGTGATCTGCTCATTAGTCAGATCCGGGTGGCCCTTCACGCCATCCATTGCCACATGCGTGGATTCTCGGTCGAATGGATTGAATGGAATCAAGTCCAACTTTAAGGCGCCGTGCCGCTTCCCAAACATGCCAGACAAAGAGCGTATGTGCTTGGCTAC
>JAESSU010000339.1 GCA_016763955.1 Phycisphaeraceae bacterium
CATCGTTGAAAGAACACGTTGAATGTCCAAAAGCATAATGACACGTTGGCCAACTTTGGCCACGCCACAGATAAATGTCATGTGTTCTTCTGCCCCGATACTCGGTAGGTTATCAATCTGTTTTTCTTGGATATCCAAAACTTCATCAACAGCATCCACAAGGATTCCAATTTGAATCACCTGATCTTCATAGCTCATTTCCACCACAATGATGCAGGTCACTTCCGTGTCATCGATGCCCTCCATTCCGAACTTCAGACGTAAATCAACCACGGGGATAATTCTCCCACGAAGATTGATCACACCTCGGACATATTTAGGCGTGCGTGGCACGTGTGTAATATCCATAATACCGATAATTTCTCGGACACCTAACAACGAAACGCCATATTGTTCATGACTTAAGTGAAAAGTCAGATACTTCCCGACAAGTTCACTGACGTTTGTTGTATTTTCTTTAGATATTTCATTTTCAATCATAATTGTTTCTCCTGGGCTTTTGGCCTGACTCGTTATTTAAGTGAGTCAGCTGATTTATCCCGACATTAAACTAAGACTCTATAAAATCACAAAAATATTTAAGTGAAAATAGAATTAGCATGCCATACTTGTTGTTCTCTGTTAATAATCACGTTTTCCAACGATATCTACATCCCGAGGCATCACACTGTAGCTTTCATCGGGTAATATGTTGGGTTACTTAAAGAATGTTGATCTTATATTTCACCAATGCCCGATATCCATTATTTCGTGATTGGCTCAACCCCATCGCTGCAAGATTTATAGCATCTGGTTACAATACGCCATGCCACAGCGCTCGTAGCTCAGTTGGATAGAGCAATGGTTTCCTAAACCATGTCCCCAAACCCCCGAACCTACCTTTAATCTATGAATTTAAAAGACTTAACCGCCATCCTGTACCGCTAGTGTTCCGTGGTTATTCCATCGTTATTTGCATGTTTTTACCCCAAATTTACCCCAAATCTACTTAAACAAACAAAGCAAAGGCTTGTAGATTTGGGCGCAAACAAAAACCCCAGTTGCTGTGCAGCAAAAGGGGCCGTGAGCAGAGAATATAATCTAAAAGGACTATCTATACGCGATCCGGATCCGTCATCTGGTTAATGCATTGAAGCACTTGAGCCAACGGATACCGAAGGCTTGTACCAATCTTGCATGGCCTGAGTTTGTCTTTTAGATTGTGGAGCTTTCGATAAGCAGCACGCCCGTCACTGTCGATCGGAGCGTCTTCGTCGAACCTGAACATGCGAACTGCTTCGGACTCCGTCAGTAATGGCGGCGCATGTTGAGCTGCCTGCCTAGCAATCGCACGTCCTTGATCATCACGCTCTGTCACCTGCCCTGGAATCCAGTGAGCCTGCATTGTATGTGTAATATTTGCAATCATCATTTCATCACTCCTTGTCTCGCCCACCACCAGTCTGCCAACCCAATGGCATCTGATACATCTCCGCCCTTGTCATCTTTAATCGCGTAGCCATGGCCTCGATACCGTTGAGCAATCCACCGCTGCCTGCTGAGCTTCGGAACGCGGTTAGTCCACTCATCTGCCCGGGTACGATGCACAGCAATCCCCCTCCGTTGTAACTCATTGAGTACCATGCCAACGGCTACCCCATAAATAGCTTGACCACTCGTTGCTTTTCGCTGGCCCTGCTGAGGCGCGGGCGTTTCAACCAAAGCTGCGTCGGGCTTGTGCTGTTCAATCAACTTAATCAAATCCGGCATCATGATTGACAGGCGTGCATACGCATCTGACTTGCTGCTCTTGATTTTTCCCGCGTCCAATAGTCTGCCGGGCCCGGTTGAGATGCAGTAACCGATTACTGTGCTTGACGGGTCTAGGGTTAGGAGAATCATGCGCCACCTCCAAAATGTTTATCAATGACTTGTTTGATGGCTTGGAGTTTGGAAAACATTACATCATCACCGCCGGTATCAGGATGACAACAAATCGCAGCAAGTCGATATACTCGGCGGTATGTTTCAGCATCTTCCAAAAGATCGTCTGTTGCACATAATGCCCCAGACAACGTGATCATGTCGTAAGCGTTTTTCTCCAATGTTTTTCGGTCTGTGCTTCCAGATGGTGGTAATGCTGCCCACCCTTTGTATTGCTGGTTGTGCCTAGTTGCCCCATAACGCTCTTGAGCGCGTTGGGCTCCCATGGTCATAGCAATGGCCCGAATGTTGTCCTGCCAATCGTTATATGTGTCGCATGGATATTGCAGATGCCCAGCCTTGGGGTGTTTGAAGGAAATCCGAACACGGGGGTTTTTAGGATTGGCCCGAGCATAGAGCATGCCATCATTGCGGACTTGGGACTCGGGAACATCTACCTCAATCACCACTTCGTTGACGTTGATCATGCCTAACTCAGTTAAGAGTAGTTCCACGGTCTTTGAATATGGTGATCGGAATCGGCAGTTCTGGTATATCCGCCGGCCATCGCTATGCCATGTCGCATGGTCCAATGGCCTAAAAGTGATTATGGGTCTTGTTGTCATATCTCACCACTTCTTTCCATTGGTAGACGCTCTTGCTTCATGGGTGTGATCTTCACGGGTGGCGTTATATTTCATCTTCTCTTCAAACGCTCCCTGTAAGTCATAACTGTGGCCCGCTGCGTAATCAAAGATGCGAATCATTGCATCTGCCAGTTCAACCTCAGCCATTTTTCGGTGAGGGAGTTTGTCATCCATTAGGTCCTTGCGTTCGCCCTCCATACACTCAGATATTTCCGAATGAATCAAACACAACAATTGGCCTTTGTTCCTTTCAAGCTTGTTGCCATCTTTGTCGTACCACCATTTAGCGTTCGCCTTATGGCACTGTTTTGCGTAGTCGTTTAAATCCATGATCATCCTGCCTCAGTAAATAGGGTTAATTCAGCTGCATATTGAACACACGCTGGTGAAAACCAAATGCGTTCCTTGTCTTTATTGGTATTGTCTGCGTTGCGGTTGGCATAGCCGCCGTGAGCTTTCCACGCTTCGATCTGCCAGCCGTACTTCTCAAGGATGTTGTGTTCGCCGTCATAGCCGCAAAGAGCAATTCGCATCTGCTTGTCTACCCCTTGCTCAATACACCATTGCAGCACGCGGGCGACCATGTGATCCACGTCTTGGGATTTATCGTTGGCATACAGATCACCATGACGCTGCTGCTCACCTTGGTTTTAGATGGAGCATCACCCTTGCCTTGAAGATGCTGCAACCACGCTTGCATACGATCAACACTCTTGGCGTAAGGTGGATCAAGGAACACGCCGGTCATGCCGATGCGGGTTGTTGTGGTTCGAGATCCACAAATGCGGTTCCAGTCGCCATAACAAGTGCGTACCAAACGCAGGCGGTCAGATAAGCGTTGCATCCAATCAATCAGCCATGCACGCCGAACCGAACAAGAGTCCGCCCGGATGTTTGAGAGTACGCCACGTCCAATGTCATACACATCACCAAGCTGGGGTCGGCCTGTTGGCAGGGTTGGTTTATGCACACCACAACCCGGAGCATCAAATGATGACAAGCGAACACGCTTACTTTGGGCACATACTCCACGCCCTGCGGTACCACTATCGCCAGCTAGTTGTGGTATTTGTTGAGATTGCTTATGAACCCCTTTTTCTACGCTTGATATTTCGGGCATGACTTTCTTAGGCGAACCATCAACACATAATCCATGTTTTGTACACCAACCCCCACCAATCCAACAGCACTGCCCCCACACCCACCATCCGGCGATTTTGGCATCATAAGCATCAGGCTCGTGTGACATCCGCTTAATAAACTCAGATGATGCGATGCTCTGCATTAGCCATCGATGGCGAGCGTGTAAATCTGCTTCGGATACTGGCCAGTCAGCATGTTTAGCCACCTCATGTGGATCTGCTTGCACTGCCCGCCAAAAGTTAGCGATGAAGTGGCTTGCATCATTAACAGTCTCAACCTTACCTGTGTGATCAGCAGGCCGACGCAGCAGCACAGCCAGTGAACCCGAAAAAGGCTCAATATAATTACGCACATCCCCCAGGCGATCCCAAACTAAATTGGCCACCTTGGATTTACCTCCAAAGTACGGGAATGGAGCTTTGAGATTATTCATCCCGCACCCCCTCTCTATAAGGGGTGACAGGGTGTGTCGCGTTGGCTTCAACTAGCACCTTAGCCATTGTGGGACATACTGAGTTTCCGCACATATGTACCTGATCCGTCTTAGTCATGATGATGACATTCCCATCCTCATCAATCCCGCGATCAATCACCCAGTCATCCGGGAAGCCTTGGCAGCGAAACAGTTCGCGGGGCTGGAGCATCCGCATACCAATATCAGTGATAGTGTAAGGCTCGCCATCGATGTTGACGGTCGCAAGCCCGTAGCGGTCCTTGGTCGGGATAGTGTGCAATGGCTCTTTAATACCTTGCCCGTGCTGGTCATTGCCATAATATTTAACGAGCAATGCAGCGACTAAGCCGGCGTGTGTCCAGTTGTATGCGTAATGACCAAAATCAGAATTAACCATCACATTGACCGACTCGCGGCCAAGCTCCATGCTGATATTCCCCCACGTCGTGAATCCATCTTCGCACTTGCCTCGCATGCGATATAAATCAATCTGTTTTTTAGTGATTACCATTTCATCATCCTTTCACACAGCGTGGCCTGTTTTAAAAACTGTGCTCTCTCCCTCTGTAAAAATGCTTCTTTCGCTTCTGCTTCTGTGTACAATTGTCCGGTTCTGGTATCCATTTTGTCATCCTTTAAATAAGTGTTATTGCCCCACCCAACGCCAGCACCGCAGCAGATTGCCGTGAGAGCCTGGCGTTTTACTATTGATTGTTTTGCCAGTGAACTTCCAGCCGTCAGCACGGAACAATTGGCCAAGGAAGTTCCGATTCATGCGTGATGGCGGTGGTACGTTCGGCATTTTATTAAGGATATCCCGTGCATCGTCGGCAGATACAAATGCCTCTAGCCCTTGTGATACCCACCGGCTTCGGTAGAGAACCGCCAGCTTTTCGCGGATGCGGTCTAGGTACTCACCCCGACTCAACTCCATCGCGTCCAACACTTGGTGGGCTTTGGCGACTTCCTGCTTATCGAACAAAGTAGGTTGCATATCAATTCCCTCTCCTGTGCCACTGATTTGCGGCATTGTGGAATGTTGTTGTTTTGGCATCGAATTGCAGATTCACCACGCCGGTCGGCCCCATCCGCTGCTTGTTGATGATCAACTCGGTTTCGCCGGTTTCTTGATAGCTTTCATCGCCTTTGTGGTAGTAGTCTTCGCGGTGGAGCATCATCACAACGTCAGCGTCTTGCTCGATGCTGCCAGATTCACGGAGGTCGGAGAGCATGGGCCGGTGGTCAGCACGAGTTTCTGCCATGCGGTTAAGTTGACTCAAGCAGATGATCGGCACGTTTAATTCGCGGGCCAATGCCTTGATCTGGCGGCTGATGCTCGACACTTCAACTTGGCGGGACTCATGGCGTGGCTCG
>JAESSU010000340.1 GCA_016763955.1 Phycisphaeraceae bacterium
GTCACATGATTCCCATCGACCACCAGTGGCTTATCGACCCATGTTCCGCCTGCATTGTTCACATCATCTTTGATCCCCGGCGTACAGGTGTAGGTGACACCTTTAACAATACCTGCTGAGATATCGATCCACGGCCCGTGACAAATGGATGCCACCATCTTGCCTGCGGCATGAATCTCACGGGTGAGCCTGAGTACCGATTCATACCGGCGAAGTTTGTCAGGCATCCAGCCCCCCGGAATAACGAGTCCGACAAAATCATCTGCGTTTAGATCATCGACACAAGCATCGGAGACTTGCGGGTAGTCATACTTGCCATGGTAAACCGTGCCTGCGGGATCGAGTCCTGCGACGATGACGTGGTAGCCTGCTTCAATGAGTCGGTATTTGGGATACTGAAGTTCCATGTCTTCATAATCATTGCCAACGAAGATTAGTATTTTGCCTTTGGATGCTGCTGTCATGTGATGAGGTTCCTTGTGAGAGTGGGCGTACTTGGACGATTTTGTGGTTGCCTGTAATGTTTTTAATATTAACGCTTGTTATGTGGTTTATTACGGGTAAACTATTTTGGACGTTTTTGGTTTATGCATTTTATCGCGAGATACTTAACTTACTTGATCCTATCAGGAGAGACCTCATTATGGCAAAAAATAAAATCACACAACAACTTTTTAAGGCTTTAGATGGTTTCGCCATTGAACTGCCTAGCTGGGGCTTTGCGGACACAGGCACGCGCTTTGGTAAATTTTTCCAACCTGCCGCGGCCTCCACACTTGAAGAAAAACTCCATGATGCAGGTCTTGTTAATAATCTCACCGGTGCTTGCCCGACGGTTGCGGTGCATGTGCTTTGGGATTTTGTTGCGGGCGAAAATCCACGCAATACTGCCAAGCTCGCAAAGAAGTATGGCGTGAAAATTGGCTCAATCAATCCTAATGTTTTCCAAGACCAAAGCTACAAACTCGGCTCGTTTTGCTCACCCGATGCCAAGGCTCGAAAGGCTGCATTGGATCACACGCTCGATAGCATCGCAATCGGCAAAGCAGTCGGCTCAAAGCATCTGTCCATGTGGCTTGCAGATGGCACGAACTACCCCGGCCAAGACAACATCTACCGTCGCAAAAACGATCTTCAAAAAGCGTTTTCCAAAATTCACGATGCAATGGACAAACAATGGGCAGGCTCGACATTACTCATTGAATACAAACCCTTTGAACCTTCGTTCTATCACACGGACATTGCTGACTGGGGCATGAGTTACTTGTTCTGTAAACATGCAGGTAAGCGTGCTAAGGTCCTTGTGGATACTGGCCATCATCTGCCTAACTGCAATATCGAACACATCGTCGCGTTATTACTCTCTGAAGGCATGCTCGGCGGATTCCACTTTAATGACCGTAAATATGCAGATGACGATCTGACCCTTGGTTCGATTGATCCCTATGCAGTCTTTCGTATTTTTGACCAAATTGCACAGTTCACCTTCGACACCGGCAAGGACCCTAAGCTTGCTTACATGATCGATCAAAGCCACAACTTAAAACCCAAGCTCGAAGCCATGGTGCAAACCGTTGATGAAGCACAAAAACTCTTTGCCAAAGCCAACCTTGTAGATCGCAAAGCATTGGCGATGGCACAGAAAAAAGGTGATATCACCGGCGCAGAACGTCTTTTGCGTGATGCGTATGAAACCGATGTCCGTCCATTACTTGCAGATTGGCGTAAGGGTAAAAAACTTGCAGGCGACCCCCTTGCAGAGTTGCGCAGCAGTGGCGTGATTAACGACCTGGCTAAAGTGCGGACGCAAGCTCGCAAAGACCGTGGCGAAGTGCAAAGCTCCAGTTATGCGTAATTAAATCACCGTCTAAAACACACCTAAAAAAACCGTCCCCGCGGGAATCTGCATTGCAGCTTCCCGCGGCTTTTTTTTGTCGATGTGTACCTGCAAAGCCGGATGAAGTCACGCAGCGAATTCATGCGAAAGTGATTTAGTCATACCAATCACAATTAAAACTCGTGCGTGACTGACCTGGCGAATGTAAATGCGACAAAGGTTTATGAATCGTCCGACGCGCCTAAAAA
Source organism: Phycisphaeraceae bacterium (assembly GCA_016763955.1). GTDB lineage: Bacteria > Planctomycetota > Phycisphaerae > Phycisphaerales > Phycisphaeraceae > UBA7800. Next base: position 2,086 of record JAESSU010000340.1, read on the forward strand.
ATACGCGATGCGTATCAGATCGTCATTTCACGACTTGGATTTGTTCAAGCCGGTAGAAGCTCCATGCATTAAGGTGCAGGTTTTTAACACGGGTTGGATCGTACACATCCAAGGTGATGTAGTGAAAGATCGGGGCGATGGCTTGTTCACTAATGAGCAGGGATTCCGCTTTTTTTAAGGCTTTGATGCGTTGGAGGGGGTCGGTTTGTTGACTCGCTTCATTAAGCAATTGGTCGTATTGCTTGTTGAGCCATTTGGAATCATTGTTGCCACTATCTGAACGATACTTATCTAGGAATGTGGTGGGGTCACGGTAGTCTGCGATCCATGAAGCGCGGGCCACGGTGTAGTGTTGGTGTTTGAGTTTTTCGCGGAAGGATCGGACTTCCATACTTTGCAGGGGGACATCAATACCAAGGTGCGTCTTCCACATGTGACTGATCGCTTGTGCGATTGCTTCATGTCCGCCATCGGTGTTCATGAGGATGGAGAGTCCTCTGAGTTTAGAAGGGTCCTCATAGCCTGCTTGTTTGAGTAGACGACGGGCGCCTTGGGGGTCAAAGACTGTGCCATCGGCTGTGGGAGGGAGATAGTTGGGGATCATGCCGGGGGGGACGAAGGTTTGAGCGATAGTTTGATTCATTCGCGTGATTTTGCTGACGATGGTCTTGCGGTCGATGGTCATAGATAACGCTTGGCGGACGCGCGGATCGGATAGTGGATTAGGCGAGCCATTAGCGAGTGTGGGCTGACAGTTGAAGCTGTAAAAGTAGGTTCCTGCCCAGGGGGTGGTGTGGACATCCTTGCGGCCGGTTGCCACTAGGTCTGCTGCAAAGCTGGTGGTTGAGGGGATGCCTGGGACCCAGTCTGCTTCTTTGTTTTCGTAGGCTAGGAAGGAGGCTTGCGCGTTTTCGATAATTTTTTGGCGGATGCTGGTATTTTGCATGCTGTCTTTATTCCACCAGTGTGGATTTTGGATTAGCAGCAGGTCTTGTTTAAAGCGATAGGATGCGAGCTGATAGGGGCCGTTGGTGATCAAGTTTTTGGCATCGGTCCAGAAGGCTGGGGGCATTTTGAGCATGCCGGTTTGTGTGTCGAAGGTGAGGGCTTGTTCTAGGCTTGGGGTGTGATTGGGCATGAAGGTTGCAAAGGCACACAGTTCAGGGAAATAAGGGGTCGGTCGTTGGAGTGTCACGACAAGTTGATGATCTGTTACAGCAGTGATCCCCACGGTTTGTCCAAAGCGTTCACAGGTTTTATCCCAAAGGATTTCGCTACTGTCTGCGGGCTTGTGGGCTGCGAGCTGTGCTTGTCGCCAATTGAAAAAATCTTGAGCACCCTCAATGCAAAAAAGCAGTTGCACATAATCGGCTGCAAAGTCCGGCAAGAGTGCCCGCCGCCATGCCGTGACAAAATCACGGGCCACGACCGGATCACCATTGCTCCACTTTGCTTGGGGACGCAGATTAAAGGTGTGCGTTTTTTGGTCTTCACTGATTTGCCAATTCGCAGCAACACCGCCTTCAAGGGTGAGCTGTGGGAGTTTGTAGCGAAGCAGGGGTTCGTACAATGCGTTGGCAATTCGCAGGTCGTGATGCCAGGACATTTTTTGCGGGTCAAGTGTGTTAGGCGGGACGCTGCAAATAAAGGTTAAGTCTGCGTCGGAGTCTGCTGCTAACTGGCCGTTGGGCAGGGTTTGGTCGGACTCTTTACCGCAAGCCGTAAGGAGTATGAAAAGTAAGCCACAGACCACTAACATTATCCATCGTTTAAGCATTACAAGCCCTTTCAGAGTTGTTTATCAACTGTGATAGTTTACAGCGTTGGTGCTTTGGTCACATGACGGGTGCAATAATCTTGATGTGGTTTTGCGATGTGGGTGATATGGCTACAATACCGTTATGAATACGATTCAAATTGCAGATGTAAAAATTGGACCTGACCAACCGCTGGCTATTATTGCGGGGCCTTGCGTGGCAGAATCGCTTGAGCTTTGCTTAAAAGTTGGCGAGGCGATGCGTCAGCGCTGTCGCGAGCTTGGATTTGGTTATATTTTTAAAGCCAGTTTCGATAAAGCCAATCGTTCAAGCATTCACAGCTACCGTGGGCCGGGGTTAGAACAGGCCATGCAGTGGTTTGAGATCGTCAAGTCCGAACTAGGTGTGCCAGTGACCACGGATGTGCATGAGGCTGCTCAGGCTAAGCCTGTCAGTGGTGTGTGTGATGTCCTGCAAATTCCTGCGTTTTTATGTCGTCAGACTGATTTGTTA
>JAESSU010000341.1 GCA_016763955.1 Phycisphaeraceae bacterium
AGCCATTGGTTTTTGCTTTTTCGAACATATCTTCACGGACACCAAAATTGAGCATATTGCAAATCACTTGATTGACCAGCAGAGGCTGTGCTTTGTTGATCTTCATACGTTTTGCTGCCCGGACAACTTGGTTGCCGTTGTAGTTACTCACGCCTGCGTAGAGTGCTTTGCCGGACTTGACGGCTTGGTCTAGCGCGGCCATGGTTTCATCCAGCGGGGTTTTAGGGTCCCAGCGGTGGTGATAGAAAATATCGACATAGTCGAGCTTGAGTCGCTTAAGTGAAGCGTCCAAACTAGAGAGCAGATATTTGCGTGATCCCCAATCACCGTAAGGCCCTGGCCACATGGGCCAACCTGCCTTGGTGGAGATGACGAGTTCTTCCCGGGGCAGGTGTTTTACAATTTTCCCAAATCGTGACTCGGCTGATCCCGGAGGCGGACCATAATTGTTTGCCAGATCAAAATGCGTGATCCCACGATCAAATGCTGTAAAGCACAGACGGCGAGCATTTTCAGACTTGGCTTGGTTACCAAAATTATGCCAGAGTCCAAGGCTAATTGCAGGCAGCATCAAACCTGATTTTCCACAACGGCGGAACCAATTTTTCGCAACACGGTCATAGCGATCCGTTGCGGGTTTATACGTTACCTTGGAAGATTTAACCTGAGTCATAAAAGTCCCCTTCAAACCATCACACATAAAAAAACAACCACAGGAAGACCGAATCAGTCTTCCTGCGGTTAGTTATGTTACATCAATTTCTGCGGGATGTCCGGGAAGGGGGTCTCCCATGCTTCGCAGGGCCTTAGCATTGGGCTTTACCGAAAATGGTTTTTGAATCCACAGGAAAATCCCAGAGGTTCCTTATATCAAAGGAAACTCCCGGGGGGCCGGGGGGGGTTATTTGATTTCTAGGAGTTCGACTTCGAAGAGCAGTGTTGCGCTGGGGGGAATTTCGCCACGACCTTGTGGGCCGTATGCTAGATCACCAGGGATTGTTAGTTCTGCTTTACCACCGATGCTCAGAAGTTGCAGGCCTTCAGTCCACCCTGGGATCACACCGTTAAGGGGGAATTCAGCAGGTTGACCGCGGTCATGTGAGCTGTCGAATTTGTTACCGTCAATGAATGTGCCGGTGTAGTGAACGACGACGGTATCTTCTGCGGTGGGCATTTTGCCTTCACCTTGGGTGACGATTTTGTATTGCAGGCCGGAGTCTGTGGTTTGGACACCTTCTTTTTTAGCGTTTGCTGCGAGGTATTCTTCACCTAATTTGATATGCACTGCACCATGTTCTTGGGCTTTTGCTTTCATCTGTTTTTCGAGTGCTTCAAAGGAAGCGGACATCTGCTCAGGCGTGAGCTTTGGGTTTCGTTTGTTGACTGAGTCTGAAAGACCTTCAACCACTTTATCAAAATCAAGTTCGAGTCCTTGGCTGTTAAGATTTTGTCCCATGCTGATGCCGATGCTGTAAGCAGCTTGTTGAATAGGTGTCATGTCCATGATATTTTTTCTATCGGTTAAGGTCGCTGAATGCGGCAAAAATGCGCGCGTAAGGCGTATAGGGTAACGCAAAACTTGGTGGGTTGGAAATAGCCGTTGCGTGATACGCCGTAAGTAGCTTATTTGAACTAAGACAAAACCCCCGTGAGGTGATCACGGGGGTTTTGTTATTCATTATTTAATTTTGAGATTTACTTCACTTCGAGAAGTTCGATTTCGAAAATCAATGTTGCGCTGGGTGGGATTTCACCACGACCTTGTGGGCCGTAAGCGAGGTCACCGGGAATCCAGAGCATGGCTTTGCCACCTTCTTTGATGAGTTGCAAGCCTTCCGTCCAGCCTGGGATCACGCCACTTAGTGGGAATTCCACTGGCTCGCCACGATCATAGGAGCTATCAAAGGTCTTACCATCGATGAAGGTCCCACGGTAGTGGACACGGACGGTGTCAGTGGCTGTGGGAGATTTGCCTGTGCCTACTTTGGTGATCTTATATTGGAGACCTGACGCGGTGGTTTTCACACCTTCTTTAGCAGCGTTGGCTTTGAGGAAATCATCCCCCTCTTTGACATTAGCTGTACCGGCTTGATTGGTTTTCTGTGACATATGTGCATCGAGTGCAGCAAATGCGGCCTTTAATTGTTCCTGCGTAAACTGGGGTTCATTGCCTTGCACCGAGTCCGTTAGGCCACTGATCAAGACAGTCAAATCGACCGCTTCGCCCATCTGTCCAATCTGCTGCCCCATGCTAAAGCCGATGCCATAGGATGCCTTTTGCAGTGGGGTCAATACAGGCTCCATGCTAGCCGCCGCGATGTCCACAGGGTTCATCGCGGGGTGAGTCGTGGCAGGTTGTGTTGCGGCAGGTTGTGTCGTAGCGTGATCATGACCTTCATGGCCTTTGTCCGCAGCAAAGGCGAAGCCTGCGGTTAGCGTCAATGTTAGTGCAATAGCGGACAGTGTTTTAAACATAAAATTCCTCGTTATTTTAATAAAAGCGTTTCTAATAATAAGCACTGAACTATATCTGTACTCAGGATTTTATACCCCGCAACAGATTGAAAGATTTAGCCGATTTCAAAATATTTGATTTTACTTGGCATATTCCACGGTACGCATCTCACGGAGAACCGTGACGCGAATCTCGCCGGGGAATGTCATTTCATCGCTGACACGCTTGGCAATGTCACGGGCGATGTAAACGCAATTAGCGTCATCCGTTGTCTCGGGGTCCACAATCACGCGGACTTCACGGCCCGCTTGGATGGCATAGGCCATCTTAACACCTTTGTGTTCGGTGGCGATTTCTTCAAGCTGCTGCAAACGTCTGACATATTTTTCCAACGTTTCACGGCGAGCCCCAGGACGCGCACCACTGATCGCATCAGCTGCCATGACGATGGGGGTGTACGGGCTTGTGGCAGGGATATCGTTATGGTGACCGGCGATGGCATTAAGGACTTCATCACGTTCACCAAACCGCTTACAAAAATCCATGCCGATTTGTGGGTGACCGCCTTCAACTTCGTGATCCATGGCTTTGCCGATGTCATGTAGATAACCGCAGCGTCGAGCCAACTCACCGTCGAGTCCCAATTCGCATGCGATGACCTGACAAAGATAGGCGACCTCCATGGAGTGCCTCAGAATGTTCTGGCCGTAACTGGTTCGATAATGCAGGCGGCCCATGGCTTCGGAGATTTTCGGATGCAAGCCTTGAACATTGGCTTCGATGGGAGCTTCTTTGCCGAACTTGATAATACGTTGAGCCATTTCTTTTTGGATCTGCTCAACGATTTCTTCAATCCGCGATGGATGAATCCGGCCATCATCTAAGAGCTTGACCAAAGCTTCCGCTGCAATTGCCCGGCGAACCGGATCAAAGCAGGAGACGACGACGACGCCTGGGGTGTCATCCACAATAACATCCACGCCGGTGGCTTTTTCGAAGGCACGAATGTTGCGGCCTTCACGTCCGATGACGCGGCCTTTCATATCGCCGGAGGGGATGGGAATCGCGTTGACAGTAGAATCAGCGGTGTGTTCTGAAGCATACCGCTGAATGGCCTGAAGGGTAATCTTCAGTGCGTTGTCCTTGGCTTCTTCCTCAGCTCGCTGGGTGGACTTTTGGATCAACTGGGCAGCTTCGTGCTGAACTTCCTGTTCAACGAGCCTTAATGCCTCACGGCGGGCGTCTTCTTCAGACATGTTCGCCATACGCAGGGCAACTTGCTTTTGCTCATCACGAGCCTTTTGAAGCAATTCTTTGCGTTCAGTGAGAACAATATCAAGCTCCGCATCCTTGGCAGCGACGGACTTTTCGCGGTTCTTGATCTTGGAGTCCAAATCATCAAGGTATTTTTCCTTGGTACTCAACACGTCAAATTTGCGGTCGAGATTGTCTCCACTTTTTTGCAGGCGACGTTCGGTCTCTTTCACTTCGTTGCGAGTGCCTTCCAAATCACGTTCGAATTTTTCACGACGTTTGGCAAGCTCATTGCGAGCATCAAGTTCAATTTGCTTTTGAGTGGTCTGAGCATCGTTTTTGGCGCGACCCATGATTTCAACAGCTTGCCGCTTGGCATTGCCTAACGTCTGGGCTCCCATGAACCGGCTGACTAAAACTGCCACCACGCCGCCGATTACCAGCCCCGCAGCACCAAATCCTAGTTGCATACTCTCAACGGCTAAATAGGTCACGATCATTACAGGCCTCTTTCCCTGAGTTTATTAGCGAACAACTCCAAACCCGCAAACAAGGGCTCAGAGCGCTAAACAGCCGATGCAATCACACAACCTTGTTGTGACTACAGGGATAGACCGACCAGCATGAAAAGGGAATCCAAAAATCTGAAGAATCAAGGCTTGCAATGTCATTAACACAAGAGCCATTTCCCGCACACAACCCAATGGTTGCGCAATGATTCGGGTGGACTTGCGCCAATTTTTAACGTGTTTTTCACAAAAAATTTACACTGCCAATAGTAAAAGGCTTGAAATCTTCTTCAATCTATCTGCGTTATACAACGCAGCCTTTTGGGATTCCCGATCCCGTCAGGTATTTCGGTCAAGCCTCCAAAACCACGGTGGTTTCCGGGGGTCAAGGCTTAAACCGGCTGTTAGCGAGACCTCAAGTTGCCCAAAATATATACAAACAATGGCAGCGAGGTCTTCGAGTTGCACTTATGGTAGCCAATGGGCAGTCATATCGTCAACACCGAATTCATACAATTCACAGAGTTTCGTACCTTATGCGACGATTTGTCATACGTTATTGGGCCTTGTGAGACCGGTTCTGATTAGAAAGTGTGAATTTTTGAACGTCGATTTGAGTTCAAGATCACCCCAACGCCCTGCGTAAGATGGCACTGATGGTCTACGAACGGACTTTTCACCGGACTGAGGAAAGTTAAAGACAAAGAAGCATGAACGCTAAATTACCCTGGCCAGATTAATTAGATCAACCACACGATTAACATTGAATTTCTTCATAATGTTGGCCCGGTGGAGCTGGATGGTCTTTTCACTTCGGTGTAAGTGACTGGCGATTTCACGGCTGGTCTGACCTTCCATGACCAATTTGAGTACTTCGTTTTCACGCTGAGTCAGGCTCTGGAGCATTTGCGTGAGCTGCTGGCCTTGTTTCTGACGGGTG
>JAESSU010000030.1 GCA_016763955.1 Phycisphaeraceae bacterium
GAACCGAACGTTTAATCGCTATGTCATGGTTATTGATGAGGGGATGGCAAAGCTTGCTCAAGAAAACAACAAGTACAAACTTGATAACGCACAACGCGCAGTCGAGGGCGGATCTGAAACCTTAAGCTGGTACATCACCGGCGAAAAAGGCCAATGGGAAGACCTCTGCCAAGGCCCGCATTTGCCCAACACCTCGGTCATCGGTGCATGCAAGGTCATGAGCATCGCCCAATCACACTGGCATGGTGATATCGAATCCGATGCCTTCCAGCGCGTCTATGGCACAGCATTCTTCACCGAAGGCGATCTCGAAGACCATCTAGGCAAACTCGACGAAGCGCGCAAACGCGATCACCGCGTGGTCGGCCGCAAGCTCGGACTTTTTGAAATCAGTGAAGCGGTCGGACAAGGTTTGATCCTCTGGAAACCCAACGGCGCAATCGTCCGCCAAGAACTCCAGGACTTTATCTCGCATCATCTTAAACGCCAAGGCTACAAACAAGTCTTCACGCCCCACATCGGCAAACTAGACCTCTACCGCACGTCCGGCCACTACCCCTACTACTCAGATAGTCAGTTCCCGCCACTGGTGGATCGCGAAACGATTCAAAAGCTCGGCGATGAAGGTTGCTCCTGCTCAGACTTGGCTAACCATTTAGATAAAGGGGATGTCGATGGCTACCTGCTTAAGCCAATGAACTGCCCGATGCACATTAAGATTTTTGATTCAGATAAACACAGCTACCGCGATTTACCGATTCGCCTAGCTGAGTTTGGCACGGTTTATCGCTGGGAACAGTCCGGCGAACTTGGGGGCATGACCCGCGTGCGCGGCTTTACGCAAGACGATGCGCATCTGTTTGTCACTCCTGATCAGCTTGCAGCAGAAGTCTTAGGCTGCATTGAATTGGTCAAAATCGTTTTCAAAACATTAGGGATGGATGACTACCGCGTGCGCGTGGGACTGCGTGATCCAGACTCCACTAAGTTTGTCGGTAACAGCGAAGATTGGGACTTGGCTGAAAAAGCATGCCTTGATGCGGCACAGTCTCTGGGCGTGCCTTTTACTAAGGAACCCGGTGAAGCTGCATTTTATGGCCCGAAGATCGACTTCGTTGTTAAGGACGTGATTGGTCGTGAATGGCAATTAGGGACCGTTCAAGTGGACTATCAATTACCTCAGCGATTTAATCTCTCATATGTCGGTGCAGATAACGCGCCCCACGTGCCAATCATGATCCACCGTGCGCCGTTTGGCTCGATGGAACGTTTTGTGGGCGTGCTTATTGAACACTTTAACGGGGCGTTCCCCTTGTGGCTTTCACCGGAGCAAGTTCGCGTTTTACCCATCTCTGACAAGTTTATTGACTATGCTCAGAAGGTTCACGATGCGTTAAAAGACATTGGCATGCGTGTGTCCATGGATGCAAGTAATGAACGTGTGAACGCAAAAATCAAGAACGCTCAAGAACTTAAAATTCCCTATATGCTCGTCGTTGGTGGCAGAGATGCTCAAGGGGGAACGGTGAGTATCCGCGAGCGGACTGCCGGTGAGATGGGCTCATTGAGTTTGGAAGAATTCGTGAAGCAGGTCAAGGAAGAAGTCACCAGCAAGGGCCAAACCCGCGTGAGTGTGTGAGATAAGACTTTGAATTTCAGTAAAAAATCGTGATTGCCGGTCGGGTGGACTTTCAAAAGCTTTGTTAATCGATGATAATATTGATATGCCTGAAAAATCTAAAGACATCCAAAAATTCATTCTGGAAAATGTGAGTGAATATCCTGATCGCGTCATTGAGCTAGCGAGTAAAGAGTTTGACATGACCCGTCAGGCGATTTCCTTACATATTAGAGAGATGGTGGATCACGGGTTGCTTGTTGCTACGGGTTCAACGCGTAACCGCAAGTACAAACTTGTTGAGCCTAAAAAAGACAGTTAATACAAACTTTCTAGGGTCACTTTATGCAAGAGACAACACCGCTAGGCAAGGATCAAGTTCATCGTGGACTGGTGATTGTGGCAGGTTACGGGCCTGTTGGGCGCGTGGTTTGTGACTTGTTATAGAAGTCTGATTTTGCAGTGACGGTGATTGATGTCAATCAGCGCACGACCCAGAAAGTACATCCTTATAATCGTAAGTTTGTGTTAGGCGATGTGCGCGATCCATTGATACTCATGGAGGCGGGTATTCGTGATGCGACAGCTTTGATTCTTGGGATTCCTGATGAAGACCAGGCGGTGATTGCTTGCCGTGTGGCACGAGAATTAAGCCCGGACATTTATATTGCGGCACGAACCAATTTTGTAAGTAAAGGGTTGCTGGCAACCCAAGCAGGTGCTGATCATGTGGTGGTTGAAGAAGTCATCACCGCGCAAGCTATGAAAGCAGCGGTGGTCGAGCATCTCATTGAAAAAAATGCGTCATCTTGAGAACGCTTTAAATGTAAGTGATTAAAACTTACAAGCTGGTGATCGGTTCAAGGGCTTGAATTTGCACGGGGATTTCTAGTGCGATGATTGTTCCTTTCCCCGGGCCATCTGAGAAGGCATTGATCACACCTTCTAATTCTGAAATAGCTTGCATTGCAGAGTGTAATCCAACGCCCCGTGCGTAGGGTTTAGAGCTGTAGCCGTGTTTGAAAATATGGGGCAGATGCTCAGTGGTAATGCCACTACCTGTGTCTGTAATGGTGATTTGTAGAATTTTTTGCTCTAGGATTCGCGCGCTGATTTTTAAGTTGCGACGGTCTTGTGGAACGTCTTGCAACGCGCGGCGGGCATTGGCCAGAATATTGGTGAGCGCTTGGCCAAGGCGGTGGGTGTCGAGCAAGATCAAATCTTCGAATGTGACTTGCACATCGCATTGGATCTGGTGCGCTAGCATATCTTGTTTATCGATATTCAGGATGTCAGTGATGAGCTTGTGAATATTGGCAGAGGCTAGGGATGCGTGATTTTTTTTGTCCGAATCTTGTTTTTGCAGGGTCACGATTTTCCGCACTTGATTCATCACTGTTTTAAGTGAGCTGAGGTCTTCCTCGATTTTGTGGTTGTTTAGTTTTTCATATTGGGCGGTTGTGCCGTCAATTTTGCGGCGTTTGTTTGGATTGACGATCAGTATGTGAATGAGCGTGAGAATACTCATCAAGGCTAGCAATTCTAGACTGATTAACCCTATCGCAAACCGGGTACTGGCTTTGTTAGCGGGCTTGGTAAACATCGAGGCAGGTGTCACCATGACGACGCTCCAATAGGTTTGGGGCATGTGGAACACACTGACCATGCAGGGCTCATCGATTAAAGGCATCTGCTCTAAGGTCATGCGTCGAATGCGGTGTGGTGTAGCGGTTTGAGCTTGTGTTTGATCGAACATCGAAGCGACGAGCAGTTGGATTTGCTTGTGATCAAGTGAGGGGTATTTTTGCTGTAAGGCATCCACTCGGTTGGGAAAGTCCGCTAGCCCCTGCTGGGCATTTTGGATCATTTGGGTGTTCATTTCATTGTGCAGTTGCTCAATAGGTCCCATCCCGGGCATGTGCTTTGTCGCGTCGGCTAGTTGCATGTATTGGGTGTGTTCTTTGCCAAGTTCGTCGGTCTTTTCCTCGCGGACGAGGTTCATTTTTGGAAAGGCGATAAAGCGGCCGTTAC
>JAESSU010000342.1 GCA_016763955.1 Phycisphaeraceae bacterium
CCCACACACAACGTCGAAGCTAATGACAGCGACAATGACGACGCTAATGACGACGACAGCAAAAACAATCAAGTTGCACAGACACTCACGTCGCAAAACCTTGTCCGTCGTGACATGCAATTTGAGCACGACTGTCTGGCATGGCTCCTGACCATTGGCATGAAGCAAAACCCGTCGAATCCCGGCGAGTTACTGAGCTTCACCTCCAAGAACCTCCCACATGTGGTCTCCGAATTATTAAGCCGAGGCTGGGGCGTCACCGCGGATCAGCAGATCGTCCGACAGTCAGGCCCTGCACGTCTAAGCGTGTCCTCAGGGATCGACTGGTTCGAATTACGCGGTAGTGTCAAATTCGAAACCGAGAACGGTACAGAAGAAATCACCCTGCCCCAACTACTAGCAGCTGCCCGCACTGGCAGAACCATGATCCAACTCTCTGATGGTTCCCATGGCCTGCTTCCCGATGACTGGCTCGCTGAACATGGCCTGCTAACTTCCATCGGTGATTTGCAAGACGACCATCTACGATTCAAAACAAATCAAGCTGCCATCCTCGACGGCTTACTCCGTAAACAAGAACTCGTGAGTGTCGATGACACCTTCGCAGTGGCCCGTCAAAAACTCCGCGAGTTTGATGGCATCAAGCCCCAAGTTCCCACAGACAACTTTAAAGGCGAGCTTCGCCCCTACCAAGCTGAAGCACTGGGCTGGTTTGACTTCCTAAGACAGTTTGGCATGGGCGGTATTCTTGCTGACGACATGGGGCTGGGCAAAACGGTTCAGGTTCTTGCGTTACTTGCATCACGCGTTTGGTTGCGAAAAAACAAACCGCATGACGCGAATGTCCCCAAGTTGCCTGTCCTAATTATCGCGCCTCGCTCGGTTGTATTTAACTGGATTGATGAAGCTGAGCGTTTCACGCCAGAACTCAAAGTGCTCGCATACTCAGGCAATGAACGCGAAAAACTACGCGAACAATTCCGTGACCACGATCTGATCGTCACTAGTTTTGGTCTAATGCGTCGTGATATTTCAGAACTTCGCAACTGCCCCTTTGACTATGTTGTCCTTGACGAAGCACAAGCAATTAAGAATCCTTCAAGCCAATCTGCCAAGGCAGCACGACTACTTAACACACACCATCGTCTGGCTTTGACAGGTACGCCTGTTGAAAACCACCTCGGTGACCTGTGGTCGATTTTTGATTTCCTTAATCCCGGTTTCCTAGGTTCGTCCATGCGGTTTGGCCAATTGGTTCGTGGAGACATCGGCCCCAAAGCCACAATGAACTCCCGAGCCGTGGAGAAACCTAAGACCAACGTTGCCAATCAGATCGCTGAAGCGCTGCGTCCCTTTATTCTCCGCCGAACGAAAAAGCAGGTGCTCAAAGATCTGCCAGACAAAACCGAACAAACCATCGTCTGCGAAATGGAACCGTTACAGCGTAAACTCTACGACGAATTGCGTCTGCATTATCGCAACTCATTGTTGGGCTCAAGAGGAACTGCAATTACATCGGACACTGGCAATGGCCAAGTCAGCCCAAAGTCAGGCGGCGGCTCTGCCATGATGGTGCTCGAAGCGTTGCTGCGTCTGCGTCAGGCTTCCTGTCATCCGGGCCTCATCGATCCAAATCGACGCGGCGAGCCCTCTGCTAAGCTTGAAGCGCTCATCGAAATGGTGATTGAATTAGCAGCTGAAGGTCACAAGGCTTTGATCTTCAGCCAGTTTGTCGAGATGCTCTCAATCGTACGTACCCGTCTAGAAGAACACGGCATTGTTTATGAATATCTCGACGGACAAACCCGTGACCGCAAACGTCGTGTCCAACGCTTCCAGGACGATCCTGATTGCCCCGTCTTTCTGATTAGTCTCAAAGCAGGTGGCTTAGGCCTAAACCTCACCGCAGCCGAGTATGTATTTATCCTCGACCCGTGGTGGAATCCTGCGGTGGAACAACAAGCCATCGACCGAACACACCGTATCGGTCAAACAAGGCATGTATTCGCTTATCGGATGATCTGTCAGGACACCGTCGAACAACGTATTGCTGAATTGCAGGATCGTAAACGCCAGCTTGCCGATGCTATCGTTGGAGGCGATCACAGTCCTCTGCGTAACCTTTCACGTGATGATCTGGAACAACTGCTTAGTTAAAAACCAGTGAATTCCATCCTCACATCCAATTCATCATTGCCGCAAGGCATCATGAAACATAAACTAGCTGATTATGAACAAGACTTCACAATGGTTAACCGTCGGACTCATGCTCTTAGCAACTGGATGTCAATCTGGTAAAAAAGCAAACAATAACCAGCCCCCCTCTGCTCCTAAGAAGCCCATAGCTGTGGCACTTTCCGCAGAAGACTTTGTGCAAGGTGAAGGTGAAATATCCAACGCCCCCACCGACACACATGGGACTGTGATAACGCAGCCGGCAACAACGCAACCCGCGACATCTTCACAAACCTCAGGACTCAATGCAAGCAAAACCATTGCTGCGACATACCACGTTGCGGGCATGGTCGGACAGGTCAACGGCCGTCCTATCTACGCGCAGAATATCTTCAAAGATGTGCATGAAAGACTCACCGATCTGGGACAACGTTTACCCCAAAATAAATTCCGCCAGCAGGCGAGCACATTGCTCCAAGGCAGACTCCAACAGATTGTGATGGATGCCCTGATCCTCGGTGAAGCTGAAAAGCAACTCTCACAAGCAAACAATACGGGCATTCTCAATTTTCTCAAAGAAGAACGTAAGAAGCTCATCCGTGAACTGGGCCGTGGTTCAGAAGAACTGGCAAACGAACGTTCGCGAACCACCTCAGGCATGAGCCTAGATCAACGCATCAGTGAAAGACGCAATCAGATCATTGTGCAAAGCTATCTCAAGGAAAAACTCTGGCCTAAGATTAATGTCAGTCGCAAGGACATTGAACGTTACTACCACGATCACTTCGAAGATTTCAACCCGCCCCAAACCCGAACCATTCATATGATTCGCACCCGCAATGACAATGTTGCCAACCAGATCGACAAAGAACTAACTCGCGGACGCAGCTTCTTGGACATTGCAGGGGATAACGTGCTTAACCCACGCGACTGGGAAAAAAAAGGACTCTTTGGCAAGGATATCAAAGGCAATCCATTTGGGAATGATGCACTTAACCAAGCGACTCTCACCTTGGGCGTAGGGCAATATACCCCACGGATGAAAGTGGGCTCCATGCACACATGGGTCTACATCGACTCAGTAACTCAAGACCAAGCACATAGCCTCCGTGAAGTCCAACTTGAAATCGAACGCATCCTCAAACAACAACAATACAACAACTACACCGAGCAATATCAAAAACGTTTGCTCGATGAAGGTAGCTACAACGACATGCAAGTCATGCACAAACGTCTTATGGATATCTGCATGAGTATCTACGTAGCTCAACAATGATTCGCAAACTCAAGCGAAACCTATTTGATGGATTCCGGGGCTTCTGGGGAAAATTCCGGGGGCAATTCCGGGG
>JAESSU010000343.1 GCA_016763955.1 Phycisphaeraceae bacterium
CCAATACGGCAGGAGTCGGACTCTGGGCGTGATCCCCTGCTCGTTAAGACAACTCATAACACCTTCATATCGTTGCAGAACACTGATATGCATGCCCAGTGCGTCAGGGGTCGGCCCAAGCCAGTAGACCTGACGATAGCCAAGCTGGCAGACATGGTGGGCTGCCAGCCATCCGGCATGATGCTCATCGCGGCTGACGGTGTGTTGTAGGTTGGACGCGTTGTTGTCGACCCAGACACAGGTCTTTATTGCTTTGAAAATGGTGCTGCAACAGTTTAGGGGGATGTTGCCGATGGTGATGATCCCATCAAGGACTTGTTCCTTAAAGACGCGGGATTGGCTGACAAACTGGTCAGCCACATCGGTGTAACGGATCATCGAAACAATGTAGTCCATTGGCTCCATTTGTTGATTGATGCCCAAGATGGTTTCATAAGATGCAGGGTCGACTCTGGGATTCTCTGCGTCATTACGAACCAGCACCCCTACCTGCGAAGTTCGCTTGAGTCGGATCGCTCGCGCAGCGGCTGAGACTTTGTAACCCCTCTCGCGTGCGATTTTTTTGATTTTCTGAACGCAGGTCTCACTGATTCGTCCTGAAACAGGATCGCCATTTAACGCAACGGAAACCGTTCGAATTGAGAAGCCTGATTCGTCAGAAATTTGCTTGAGTGTAACCATAGTGTGTTATTTCTGGTTTACTTACTGATATGTGTACATGACTGTTTAAATATATAATACGTTATTTGCATAAACCTTTATGCAATACTAGGAAGCTATGTGATAAGAGTCAATATCTGAAACTGATTTGTTGCAATCTTTGTTGTATTAATTCAACCGTGGCACTGAGTATTGCCAAGATTGGGTCCATGACGCGCGTCACGACATTGCACTGACAATTTGGATCAGTCAACACCTGTTAGATGGCTTCAGGGCTATACAAATAAGAAGAGCATGCCTATTGAACTGACACAGGTACTTTAACTGATAAGCGACAGAACTGTCTTTATAAAATATTGCAAAAAAACTGTACAGCATACCTGAGCAGGCATGTCAGAATTGTCAAAACCCCCATCACCCAGTACCATGCTCGCCCTATGCAAATAAGAAATGTCGCCATTATCGCTCACGTTGACCACGGGAAGACAACTCTCGTGGATCAGTTACTCCTTCAATCCGGTATGTTTCGTGACGGAGAGCTTAATAAGCTTGTAGGGGGTCAGCATGGTCTGATCATGGACTCCAATGACCTAGAGCGTGAGCGTGGGATCACCATCCTCAGTAAAAACTGCTCGGTTCGCTATACGGCTGAAAATGGTGAAGAATATAAGATCAACCTTATCGACACCCCAGGCCATAGTGACTTTGGCGGTGAAGTCGAACGTGTCCTAGCACTAGCTGACGGCGTATTGCTGGTCGTGGATGCTTTTGAAGGCCCCATGCCCCAGACCCGCTTTGTCTTAGCTAAAGCCCTTGAACATCACCTTAAGCCCATCGTGGTGGTCAACAAAATCGACCGTCCCGACGCTCGACCTGATGAAGTGATGACTGAAGTCTTTGACCTGCTTGTCGATCTGGATGCAGACGATGACGCATTGGACTTCCCACACATCTATAGCTCCGCCAAGCAAGGCTGGGCATCCTTAGATGATACGAAACAGACCGCAGATATGCGTTGCATCTTTGAATCGATCATCGAACATCTACCTGCTCCTAAAACACCAAAGCAAGATGAGAATATTGATCCTGATCAACTTCAGATGATGATCACCACACTGGATTACTCGGACTATGTCGGACGTATCGGCATCGGCCGCGTCTTTGCAGGTTCGATCAAAGGCGGTCAAGCCATTGAAAGTATTCATCGCAACGGTAAACGCACCCGCCAACGTGTTCTTCAAACTCTAGGGTTTGAAGGTCTTTCCCGCAAAGAAGTTCCAGAAGTTCAAACGGGCGATATTTGTGCATTGGTTGGATTGGACCCCGTCGAAATTGGTGACATCATTGTGGTCCCCGGTGGCAACACAACACTGGTTCCTGTGACTGTCGACCTGCCGACGCTGACAATGACCTTCCGCGTTAACGACTCACCGTTTGGTGGACGTGAAGGCAGTTTGGTTACAAGCCGTCAGATCAATGACCGCTTGCAAAAAGAATTGCGTTCCAACGTTGCGTTGCGTGTCGAACCGGGAGACTCTCCTGAAGAGTTTACAGTCTCCGGACGTGGCTTGATGCATCTTGGTATTCTTCTAGAAAACATGCGTCGCGAAGGTTTTGAAATCTCCGCGGGCAAGCCTCGCGTGATCTTCAAAGAAGTTGATGGCAAGACACACGAACCCATTGAATTGCTCGTGGTCGACTGCCCCAATGAATGCTCCAGTTCCGTGATGGCATTAATTGGTGACCGTCGTGCCGAGATGACCAAGATGGATGCCAAAGCAGGCACCAGTGATTACGTTCACATGGAGTTTCGCATTCCTGCTCGCGGACTCATTGGTTTGCGTACCCGCATGCTCAATGCCACGCAAGGCCGGGCCATCGTACATAACTCGTTTGATTCGTATGAACTGCTCAAGGGCGAGATTCCCAAGCGTCAAGCCGGCGTCATGATTGCGACTCAAGCAGGCTCGGTGAATGCTTATTCACTGGACAAACTTTATGACCGTGGATTCTTCTTTGTCAAGCCTCAGGATCCGGTCTATGCGGGCCAGATTGTGGGCGAGCATTGTAAAGAAGGCGACATTGACGTGAACGTCTGCACGCCCAAAAAACTCACTAACATGCGGACCAGCAACAAGGACGATGCTGCCCAGATTCGCCCCGTTCGTGAGATGTCCATGGAATCCTGTTTGGAATACATTCAGGATGATGAGCTGGTGGAAATCACACCCGATTCCATCCGTATCCGTAAACGATTGCTTAATGAATCGGACCGTCGCAAGGTATCGCGAAAAGCAAAAAAATAATTCGCATCACAGGCAACTTGCCAATTAGCAGATTTCAATCATGACCCCCTTGGTCGTGGGCTTTCACCCATGGCTTGTATACGCGAGCTTTAGGAACGCTATTTTTAAGACTCCAATACGTTTGCAAGACGGACAAAATGATGCCCGATGGGTATCAATCTCAGAGACAACACGCTGTTTTTCGAGTATCCTGTCCTATCTATGCTAGAAAAAATTGAACAACTCGATCAACAGTCTGTATCTGACCTTGCTGCTGTCAATTCAGTTGAGGAATTAGAACAGTTTCGTATCAAATACTTAGGCACCAAAGGCGCTGTTAAAGGCCTAATGGCGCTACTCAAAGATGTCCCAAAAGAGATCAAGCCCCAGTTCGGCCAGCAAGCCAACGCACTGAGGCAGAAGCTGCAAAAAACTTTTGAAGATCGCAAAACCTCAC
>JAESSU010000344.1 GCA_016763955.1 Phycisphaeraceae bacterium
CGGTGACGCAGGCGGCGGCGGTGATCAAAGAGGTGCTGGCGGTGGCGATCCCCGGCAAGATTTGTATCGTCGGCGAAATCAGTAATCTCTCAAACCGAACGCACTGGTTTTTTAGTATCAAAGACCAAGGCGCAACATTACGCTGTGTCTGTTTTGCATCCAATGCTCGAAAAATAAAATTCCCCGTCCGTGATGGCATGGAAGTGATTATCACCGGCAGAGTCGATTTTTTCGAAGGCCAAGGTTCACTGCAAATCTATGTCGATTCCATGCAGCAAGTAGGACAAGGGACGCTTGAACAACAACTCCAAGAGATGATTGCTCAATTGCGTGAGCTTGGTTATTTGGATGTTGAGCGCAAGAAACAAATGCCTGCCATGTGTCAGCGTATTGCGGTGGTGACGAGCACAAGTGCTGCTGCGTTACAGGATGTGATTAATACAGCACATCGTCGCTGGCCCGGTTGTGAGTTATTGCATTTTGATGTGCGTGTGCAGGGCAATAGTGCAGCACCGGAAATTGCGAAGGCATTAAGGATGCTCTCTGATCAGGGGGAGTCGTTAGGGATTGATGCGATCATTCTCACGCGTGGCGGCGGGTCGATTGAAGACCTATGGGCATTTAATGAACGGATTGTTGCGGACGCAGTTTTTGATTGCAAAATTCCGATTGTTGCAGCCATTGGCCATGAGACGGACACCACGGTTGCGGAGTTGGTTGCGGATATGCGATGTGCAACACCAACCCAAGCAGCAATGACTTTGGTTCCCGACCGTCAAGCATTGGAACATCAAGTCACGCAGATGACCGGGCGGCTAAAGATGAGCCTGCAACGTCAATCTCAATATGCAGTGCAAAGGCTTAGCGCGATCTCAAAGCATCGGATGTTCACTCGCCCAAAGTCTCTGATAGAACAACCCCAGCAGCGACTAGAACATGCAAAGCATCGTATTGGTCAAGCCTTGCCCGGTCGGGTGTTGCCTGCGAAAACGCGATTGCAACAAGTCGCAGAACGCCTGCCGCGTGTGGTTCAAAGACGGATTGAAATGGGTGAGCAGCAAATCAAATCACTGTCGCGGACGCTTAATGCGGTCGGCCCCAAGCGTGTTCTTGAACGCGGGTATAGTTACACCACCGCTGCTGATGGCAAGCTATTGCGCTCCGTTAAAGATATCCAAGAAGGGCAGGCGATTAACACTGTGTTAGCGGATGGCAAGTTTAAGAGCATCGTCGGTGATGCAGGAAATCCACCGGCAAAACCTGTTAAACGCAAGGTTACTCGCCGCAAGTCAAAATCGGATGGATTGAAGGGGGCGGGGAATCCGGGGTTGTTTACGCAAGATTCTTGACGCTCGTGTGATTTGGCAAGACAATCTTTTTAACTGGGCGCGGCCCTTGGAATTTACTGGCTATTGGCAGATATAAATGACTAAAACAATACCTGACACAGATACATATTATATGGGGATTGCATTGGCAGTTCGCGCCAAGGCTAACTGTACGGGCAATCGCGTGGGCGCGGTGATTGTGAAAGGTAATCGGGTGATTTCCACGGGTTACAATGGCGTGCCAGAGGGCATGACCAATTGTCTTGATGGGGGTTGTTTGAGATGTCGAAACGAGGGGGGCCAATTCCCCAGTGGCACGGGATACGATTTATGTATCTGTGTTCATGCAGAACAAAATGCGTTGTTGTCTGCTGCTCGGTTTGGCATTGCAGTTGAAGGTGCGACGATGTACACAACGATGCAGCCTTGTTTTGGATGTGCAAAAGAATTGGTACAAGCAAAAATACTCAAGGTTGTCTTTATTCATTCATGGGCTCCAAGTGATGCGGACCCTGAGATGGATAAAAAGAAAAAAGCAGAGTACGACAAAATAACCGCAAAATTTAACATTAAAAAGTTAGACATGGTGGACCCAGACCAAGCGTGGGCGGTGACATCAAAAAGAGATCAAGGCTAAGCAGTAAGGCACGTTGTCATTAGGTAATGCGATCGTGTTTAAACGAAGTAACTGCGGCTCAAATTTTATACATTAGTAAAGATACACATGACTGAACAACAAAAAGATTTGGGTTTTTCGGACGAAAAATATTTGCGTGGGTTAGTGAGCGTTGGAAATCTTGGCAAGCTCAAGGTGTTTAGAGATAAGCTCAAAGCCAAGAAGCCCATTGTTTATGGGGCGATTGGTGGTTCGATTACGCAGGGGGCTAGTGCTAAGCCGGGTCAAAGTTATGGCGATTTGTTAGCCAAGTGTCTTGAGCAACAAACGCCTACGACGTTTGTCAATGCGGGCATTGGAGCGAGCAATAGTTTGTTTGGCACATTTCGTGCTCAAAAAGATTTGCTATCGCATATGCCCGATTTGGTGACGATTGAGTATGCGGTCAATGACACGAACAATCCTCGCGTGGCGATGGCGTATGAATCGTTAGTGCGTCAGTGTGTGATGTGCCCGAGTAAGCCGTTGGTGATTACGATTTTTACGATGCTTCGTAATGGGGACAATGTGCAGGATGTGCATATCCCAATTGGGGACCACTACGGCCTGGCGATCCTTTCATATCGGGATGCGATTTACCCTGATATTACTGCGGGGGATTTGGTCTGGGGGGATGTCTCACCGGACGAGGTGCATCCTAATGATGCAGGCCATGCGTTTATGTTTGAGATGTTGCGTCGATACATGGACAAGACTCAAGTCGATTTACAGGACAGTGATGTCGTGGGTGAAGTGGATGTGCCTAAGACATGTTTGGACCCGCAAGTTTTGAAATATTGCGGTGGCCGGATTATTGATGCGTCGCAGATGAAGGTGCTTTCTTGTGAGGGGTGGACGCAAGGGCCTCATAAAGCAGGCTATCTTGGTTACCAATCTCAGACACCGGGGGCGGAATTAGTCGTTGAGTTTACAGGGCGGCTAGCTTATCTGGGATATCAGAAATATGCTGGAGACTTTGGTCAAATTCAGGTGACGCTTGATGATAAGGTGCTAGGCGTGTTTGAAGGGCATTATGAAAAGCCGTTGATTCAGCAGTGGGCTGGCGGGCATACTGTTATCGACGAACTGTCCACGGAGATGGATGATACGGTGCATGTGGTGCGGTTTAAATTACTTTCGCAAACGCATTCAGCAAGTCATGGGCACATGTTTGACATTGGCTATCTACTGGTGAATTGATTGGTGCATTTCGCTAGGGAGAACTGCCGGGGGGGATTGTGTTAAACTGTTACCGCTATGAGTAAAGGTAAATTTGAACAATCCGTCAGTGAACTAGAACAGATCATCGAGCAGATCGAGTCAGGCGAAATTGGCCTGGAGGATTCGATCACGCAGTATGAGAAGGGCATGAAGCTCATCGATAAGTGTCAGACGATTCTCAATCGTGCTCAGACACGTATTGCCCAGTTGACCGTTGATCGCAATGGTCAGTTAGCTTCTGCTTCGACATCTTCTGCCCCGGAACTTTCTGACAGTCCTACCCAAGAGAGCGAGTGAGCATTGAACGATTGGCCGTGGTATTTTCTGATCGCTATTTATGGCGCATGCGTGGGTAGTTTTCTGAACGTGGTGATTTATCGCTTACCTGCGGGCAAGAGTATTATCACGCCTCCAAGTTCGTGTCCGCATTGTGGGAACACGTTAAGGCTCTGGGAGAATATCCCGGTGTTGGCATGGTTTTTACTTGGCGGCAAATGTGCTCGTTGTAAGGCACCGATTAGTTTTCAGTATCCAGCGATTGAATTTCTTACTGCCATGTTATTTTTAGCAGTGCCTCTGGTTTACTTCCATACGGATATGCAGGAGGGGTTTTTAAGAGCGGGGTTAATGGGCAGTTGGCCGATCTTGATTGTGCATTTGATGCTCATTGCATCGTTGATCGCTGCGACGATGATTGATATTAAACATTACATCATCCCGTTGGGTATTCCTTATGTCGTGATAGTGCTGGCATTGATTGTTTATCCGGTGGCGGTGCATTTGGATTCGCAGTTTTTCCATGTGGTGGCGTACACCGGCGTAGGCGGCGTGCGGATTGCACTGGGGGGTTTGATTGGCTTGATTCTTGCCAATGTGATGTTGCGGTTAGGCTGGCTGCCGTACAGTTTTGCCGATGAGGAGCAATGGGTCGAGGCGATCCAAAAGCAGCAGGCTCAAGAACAGCTTCAGGCTCAGCAAACCGAGTTAGAGACAGCCGGTGCAGCCTCAGAAAATTCTGATAATGTGACCGATGCTGCTGGGGCAATCTCCGGGACAACCTCCGGGGGCGAGACTGCCGGGGCTTCCGGTGGTTCCGGGGGGGATGATGGTCATCACCGTACGCCTATTGATATGTATTTGTTGTATCCGCACACACGTCGTGAGATGGGCAAGGAGTCTTTGTTTTTACTTGTGCCATTGATTGGGATGATTTTGGGTTACTTCTTTTTGCCTTTGGGTGAATCTGTTGAAGGCATGCTTTGGCTGCGTGCGTTAGCAGGTGTGATTTTGGGTTACATCAGCGGTGGTGCGGTGATTTGGCTCACCCGGATTCTAGGTTCCTATGCATTTGGTAAAGAGGCGATGGGATTAGGTGATGTTCATTTACTTGCAGCTATTGGTGCGGTACTGGGCCCGATTGATCCACTTTATGTCTTTTTCCTAGCTCCCTTTTTTGGTCTTCTAGCAGCTTTTATTAGTTTTGGCGTTGCTCGGATTTACAGTGGGCAGGCTCGGGTGATTCCTTACGGTCCGTATTTGGCGGGTGCGACTGTTTGCGTCATGTTCTTGCATCGCATTTTGCCTACTTAGGGGTTGATTGACTCGCAAAATCTAAGCATTTGCTCTGCCTTACGTCAACATTTCTGTTATTCTGATAAAACAGCGTGGCGATAGACAGGAAGTCTGTGCTGCTGAAAATTAGCTCAAAGTTATTGAGGAGAAAAACATGCAGGGAATCCGTGGATTATTAGCAGTCGTGGCATTGGCTTGTGTCGTCGTACCGATGACCGGTTGTAATAAGCGATTGATCAATGAACGCAATGCACTTTATGCCCAGAACACTGAGCTTCAGGATGAACTTAATCGCTGCCGTGCCGCGATGGATTCGTCAGAGGGAGGCCGTTCGAGTCTCATGAGTCAGATCAGTTCACTGCAAAATCAACTTTCAGTTGAACGCTCTAGGCCGCCTGTTGTTCGACGTGTTCCTGTTGCAGTTCCAACGCCAGTTGCCAACGGCTTTGCCAGCATCGCTGGTGTGGAAACTGAGATCGGCAACGGCACGATCACTGTTCGCGTTCCCGGTGACGTGCTCTTTCCCTCGGGTAAAACTTCCTTACGCTCAGCAGCACAAGGGACTCTTGACAAAATCGCAAGCGTGATTCGCCGTGACTATGCAAGCAAGACCATCCGGGTTGAAGGTTACACCGACACTGATCCCATCCGCAAAAGTAAATGGCAAGATAACCTAGACCTGTCACTGGCCCGCGCAGCAGCTGTGCATCGTTATCTCCAGAAAAAGGGCGTCGCCGCTAAGAAGCTTGAAGCGGTCGGTATGGGACAATGGCATTCACGTTCGAGCAAGGCTAAGAGCCGCCGCGTGGAAATCATTGTTGTTTTAAATGACTGACTGAGAAAGGGATTAGTGATTAGTGATTAGCGTTTAGGAATAGGGTACTTAAACCTGCGGGTTTTCGATTGCCTGACTCCTAATCACCAATCACTAATCACTAATCACTAAACCAATGATCGGTATTATTGACTACGGCATGGGTAATCTGCGCAGCGTGCAGAAAGCCTTTGAGTTTGTGCAAGCTAAGGCTTGTATCCTCACCGACCCACAAAAAATAAATGACGTATCCCATCTGGTTCTCCCAGGTGTGGGCGCTTTTTCAGATGGTATGATCCACTTGCGAGAACGAGGGTGGGTGGACCCTATCTTGGACTTTGTCAAAACCGGTAAACCCATGCTTGGAATCTGTCTGGGGATGCAGCTGATCTTTGATAGCTCTCAAGAAGATGCCCCCGCAATCGATGACCCAGTCCCCGGACTTGGGCTCGTGCAAGGTCAAGCCAAGCTCTTTACAGGCCCAGCTTACGGCGTGGGTAAACTCAAAGTCCCACACATGGGATGGAACAGTATTGACATCCAAAAGTCCGTCAAACTCTTTGAGGGAATTGACGACCAATCCTATTTTTACTTTGTACACGGGTACTACTGTGAGCCTGCTGATAGCAGTATTGCCATCGGTATCACAGACTATGGCAAGCCGTTTTGCTCAAGTTTACAAATGAACAATATCTGGGCAACGCAGTTTCACCCAGAGAAATCACAACGAGTCGGCCTCAAAATGCTGGAGAACTTTGCAGCATGTTAACCACCTCATCACTGTTTGATTTACCCTACCCCGTCAAAGGCAACACACTCTTCCCACTCCTAACCCCAGCCCCCGACCCCGGAAGTTTCCTTGAAAATTCCTCTCTGGATTATGTCGCTTGTCAGTGGGATTTAGAGTTACATCCGGAAAAACGGACGCATTGGATCAGCTTGTTTCGCAGTCACTTTGTTTCAATGCAAAAGCAAGCCATTGATGAAGCAGCAGATCGTGGTGAGTCTCAAGACGTGATCGAATCCAAGTTAGCAATGGCTCGTGAATTATTCATGACCTACTTGGATCAAATTAAAGAAAATCCGATCTGCTTTGGGCCGCTCTACATCATCGATATCTGTTATGCCCGTGAAAAAGCATTGCGCCATGCAGGGATCGCAGACCCTTATCGGTTAGCCAAGCTCAAGGAAAATCAATCCGCACTTAAGCTTCTGCCAGCCTTGTTTGATGAGTTAGATAACCTGCCTGATCCTGCCAAAGCGGAGCAAATTATGCGGGGTACATTTGCAGGCAACATCTATGACCTTGGAGCCACA
>JAESSU010000345.1 GCA_016763955.1 Phycisphaeraceae bacterium
AAGGTGAACACCAACTGGAAATCACTGCTACGGCTTAATCTCATATAGAAAAAGCCCTTGATTCGTGATTTAGAAACATTGGGTTAAGGTAAAATTTGCAGTTTCTCTTGTTTAATCAAATCAGAGAGTTTTGCAATAAAGACATCTGCTTGTCGCCTTAAGCCCAAGTCGTTGGGATGCAAGCCATCCACAGTGCCATCACTGTCATCACCGAGCATGCCTTCGTTAGATAAAAAATATATGTTCTTAATACCTTCCGCAACAAGCTTGTTAAAAATGGCATATAAAACTTTACCCTTGGCAGTAGGGTGAATCCCAAGATAGCTCATATCTTCAACCAGTAAGATCGGCACCTGCGGACGGCGTTGATGCAAATCCCGAATGAAGGGTTCTGCATGTTCTTTGACTCTAGCTAGAGGCATATTCCAAAGGTTATCTAGAATATAAAGAGACGTATCGAGTTCAGCGAACAACGGGGCGAGTTCAGAATCCATCCGCCCATTACCTGAAAACCCAAGGTTAATCACTGGCATTCCAAACCGCCGGCCGATCATGGCTGTCGCAGACATTCCCGGACGTGAGGCACAAGCACCTTGTGTGATAGAAGTGCCATACACCACGATTGGTTTTTGTTTTTCACTGGCAGCTAGCGTAGGCAGCATCAAAGACTTGTTTTTATCAATCCCAATTTCAAGCGATCTCACACCGTTATACAACGGCAAGTACAACATGAATTCGTGAGTCATCGCAGGTGCTGAAAGTGTTGCGGTATTGGTTACACCTCTGGGCTTACCCGCAAAATTCCAAATATACTGCCATTTTCCTGCTGCATTTTTTGTATACAAGTCAATACCACTAACACCTGTTGCGGGCATGTGGCCCATGCTCAAATTTTTCTTAGTGAGCCTCCAGCGAACCTTGACCGACTTGGCATTCGTATGAAAACGAACATACATTCCCGAGCTGTCACGGCTCAGACTCCAGACTGGTGGGCGAACGATCTCTTTCGCTTTAGCGGGAAGTCGATCGTAGTAAGACGCTGTATCCTGCCAGCCTTTACCAAAAAGGGGAAGCAACTTGCCGTCGTACCAGACAATTTTCCCATCCGGATCAGCAACGCCCTTTTCAGGCAAAATCACATCAGTATCAGCAGCCTTTACCGTCAAAGAGAACAACAATAATAGTAAGGCTGTCAGTGTATGATTTAATTTCATAAAAAAACTCCTGTCACGAGGAAAAATGAGCAAAACAATCTGCATGCAACTGTCGTTGTAATTATACACCCTGATTTTTCAACAAGGCATCAGTCGTCTAAATATCGTATCCGTTTTTAAGTACAGGCTAAGAACGTCTTTTGCCGTTTCTCATGCTAACGATTTCATAACACAATATTATGGGTTCTGGATTAAAAAGATGGAATAATCTGCATCCCGTGTTCCTTAGTTAGTAAGATAAAGCACTTCAATTGAATTCCAATAGAATCTGAGGATCAAAACAATGTCCAAAAAAATGACCTACATCGCATTACTCCAACTCACAATCATTTCTATAAGCATGATTCTTAGCGGCTGCGACAAACATGAAAATGCCAAGGCATCAGAAATACCGCAGCTTCAAGGCAAGCTAATCCTCACCGGCTCAAGCACGGTCGCTCCCTTGGCCAACGAAATTGCAAAACGATTTGAAGCCCAGCATCCGGGCGTGCGTATTGACGTGCAAACAGGCGGTTCGTCACGTGGAATTGCGGATAGCAGACGTGGCACAGCGGACATCGGCATGGCTTCACGCGCACTCAAATCTTCAGAATCCGATCTAACCGCACACACCATTGCAATGGATGGCGTGGGCATGATTCTACATCAGGACAATCCTATTAAATCGCTAACAGATAAACAAATTCTAGACATCTACACAGGAAAAATCACCCACTGGTCAAAGCTCGGCGGGACAGATAACCCCATCACAGTGATCAACAAAGCTGAAGGCCGTGCAACGCTGGAAGTCTTTTTACATTACTTCAAAATTAAGAATGAAAATATCAAGCCCAGCATAATCATCGGTGAAAACCAACAAGCCATTCGCACGGTAGCCGGTGATCCTAATGCCATCGGCTACGTCTCAATTGGAACGGCTGATTATGAAGCGTCCCATGGAATTCCCATCCGCTTGTTACCCATCAATGGCATAAAAGCAACCGTGGCCAATGTCCGCAAAGGTGTCTTCCCAATGTCTCGTCCACTGAACCTCGTGACCCATGGCAAGATATCCCCCCTTGCTGCTGCGTTCATTGCGTTTGCAAGTTCATCACAAATCAATGACCTCGTGGAGGCACAGTATTTTGTCCCGATTGCCCAGTGATACACCACTTAAATGGGGCCTTCGGATCATTGCCGCTATCGCGGGCACGATCGTGTTATTAATTGTGCTGTTCCTTGTCATCGAAGCCATACCAGCCTTACAAACAGTTGGGTTAAAACGGTTTTTTACAGATCCATCATGGCACCCTGCAGGGGGCACAGAGGCTGGCACATTCAACCTAATCCCCATGCTCGTAGGCACGATTTTAGTCACAGCCGGAGCCATCCTAATTGCTGCGCCCCTGGGAATCGCATCAGCACTATTTTGCCAATACTACGCACCCTTACGACTGGGCAAGCTTTACCGACACTTAATTGAGCTGCTCGCGGGAATCCCCTCAGTGGTGTACGGATTCTGGGGATTGGTCGTATTAGCCCCGCTGATTCGTCAGTGGCAACCCCCGGGACAAAGCCTGCTCACTGCGATCTTAATTTTAGCATTGATGATTCTGCCCACGGTGATGTTGCTCAGCGAATCGACACTAAGAAGCGTGTCTCACTCCTATATTCAAGCAGCAAATGCACTGGGCTTATCGCGTTGGGCAATCATTCAATCTGTTGTATTACCCACAGCTCGCGGGGGCATCATCACTGCGGTGCTATTAGGCGCAGGCCGCGCAGTCGGCGAGACCATGGCAGTCCTGATGGTTGCAGGCAATGTCGTGCAAATGCCTGACAATCTTTTTGCGCCCGTGCGCACCATCACCGCCAACATTGCCCTAGAGCTTGGTTATGCAATGGACCATCACCGCAGCGCACTTTTTGTCACAGGCCTAATGCTCATGGCAATCATTGTGATGCTCGTCGGATTTGCCCACTGGATCAACAAGGGGCATGTGTATGACTAACTGGACAAATCGCATCGCAACCGTGCTAATGTGGTTCACTGCACTCTTGGTCACGAGCGTGTTTCTGTGGATCATCACCGATCTGTTGCGTCAGGGCATAACCCATCTATCGTGGGAATTTTTGGTGACCGCTCCAAGTGATGCCGGACGCAGCGGCGGGATTGGGCCGATCCTTATTTCGACACTTTTAATCCTTGGCGTGTGCCTGCTAACGAGCGTGCCAATTGGTGTCCCTACTGCAATCTTGCTTGCCGAATTTTCTCGAAAGGGTCACTGGTTTGGACGACTCATTCGCAGCTCATTAGATGTACTTGCGGGCGTGCCTTCCATTGTTTTTGGTTTATTTGGCAACGCTTTTTTCTGTTTCTATTTAGGCATGGGATTTTCAATTCTAAGTGGCGGATTAACCCTTTCATGTATGGTGCTTCCGCTATTGATTCGATCCACCGAAGAAGGCTTGCGTAGCGTGCCTGATGATTACAGACAAGCTGCCACGGCATTAGGGCTCAGTGATGCGGCTACGTTATGGCGAATCATCTTACCCGCGGCAACGCCGGGCCTAATCGTTGGACTCATCTTAAGCATAAGCCGCGCCCTAGCAGAGACTGCGGCATTACTATTTACCAGTGGATATGCAGATCGCATGCCCCAATCACTAATGGATTCTGGCCGATCACTGTCGATTCATATCTATGATCTTGCAATGAATGTCCCCGGCGGAGAAGCCCAAGCATACGCCACGGCAATGGTTCTTATTGCACTACTTTTAATCATCAACGTGGCGACAAGCTGGGCAAGCACCCGATGGCTACATGGGAGAATTTCTCTATGACAACATCACCACTAATCACACAAACCATTCGTCCTTGGGCGAATCGCGAGCCTTGCTGCAAAACACAATTGCCCCACATCACAACAACGAATCTTTCCGTAAGCTACAACGGCAAGCTTGCGATTGACCATGTTAATTTGCCCATTAATCGAGGCTGCATCACCACCATCATCGGCCCATCAGGCTGTGGCAAGAGTACGTTTTTATCCTGCCTAAACCGAATGACAGACCTGGCGACCCATTGCAAAGTCTCCGGCAGCATCGCGTTTAATGATACGGACATCACAAACCCTAAAATCAATCTCATTGCCTTACGAAGACAAATTGGAATGAACTTTCAACGTCCTAATCCACCCCCCCTTTCAATCCAAAAAAATCTCACCTTCCCTTTAAAACAACATGGCATCAAACGCAAAGCTGACCGCGTAGCTAAAGCACAAACAATCCTTCGACGTGTGGGATTATGGGATGAAGTCAAAGACAGACTTCAAACACCTGCACTGCGTCTGTCCGGCGGGCAACAGCAAAGACTTTGCATTGCTCGAGCATTAGTGCTTTCACCAGAAGTTTTACTCTTAGACGAACCTTGTAGTGCGTTGGACCCTATCGCCAGCGGCGTGGTTG
Source organism: Phycisphaeraceae bacterium (assembly GCA_016763955.1). Lineage (GTDB taxonomy): Bacteria > Planctomycetota > Phycisphaerae > Phycisphaerales > Phycisphaeraceae > UBA7800. Next base: position 4,662 of record JAESSU010000345.1, read on the forward strand.
AAGACCTTATCACGTCACTGCGAGGCCAATACACCGTGGTCGTGGTGACGCACAATCTCGCACAAGCAAGGCGGATTGCGGATAATGTTGCCATGTTCTGGATGCTAGGCCAAGCAGGCACGATCATCGAACATAGCCCGGTAGCACCCATGTTTGAGTCTCCTCAAAATGAAATCACCGCTGCGTACTTACGCGGCGAGCGTGGCTAACAATCGACACGAGATACAACAATGGCAATCATTTTCCCAACCTCCCCCCCGACAAAAAACACACACACGGATTGGACCCGAAAAATTCGGATCGGATCAATTATCATCACTGTTTTTTGTTTAATCGCTATCACACGATTTTTACCCCTAGGGCAGATCGTTACGGTATTGGAAACTGCGATTCAAAACATGGGCTTCTGGGGGCCGATCCTCTTTGCACTGCTTTATGTTATTTCAACAGTGATGATGTTGCCCGGCGCTGCATTGACCCTAGCCATTGGCGGGATTTTTGGCTTAACATGGGGAACCGCGATCGTGTCCGTCGGCTCAACGGTAGGTGCTGCGTTTTCGTTTTTAATTAGCCGTTATGCGGCACGTCGTGTGATTGAGAGGAAGCTCAAAAGATTCCATCAATTTCAAGCCGTGGACACTGCGATTCGTGATGGCGGATGGAAGATTGTTGTTTTGTTGCGACTTTCACCTGCCGTACCTTTTAATCTCCAGAACTATCTTTATGGTTTAACTGCTATTAAATTTTGGCCCTGCGTGATGGCCAGTTGGCTTGCCATGCTTCCGGGGACCTTTATGTATGTCTATCTGGGACATGCCGGACTTGCGAGCGTGTCTAAGGCAACTCGGACACCTGTTCAGTGGGCGATGCTTGTTTTAGGATTAGCTGCGACGATTGCAGTGACTGTATACATCACTCGCCTTGCACGAAATGCGATGCAAAAACAAACGACTAAGATACAACCCAAAACCGAACCTTCAATTGAGCAAAGTCTTCATATGCCAAATCATACATCCAAGCCGTTAATGACTGCCGTTTATCTTTTTGTCGCGATTGGAGCCTTGATCGCAACAGGGTGTGCCTACATGAATCAAGGTGCATTAAAAGGACTCTTTGGCCCCCCTCCCGTGGTGATGAGCGAATCATATCACAAGCAAACAAATGGGCAGACCTTTAATCACCATGCCTTTGATCAACTGCTCAAACAATATGTCAATGACAAGGGGGGTGTTGATTATCAAGGTTTGCAGACTCAGCGAAAAGCCTTGCAAGACTACATTGCGCAAATTGGCACCGCTGCGTTTAACACGATGGGACGTGACGAAAAACTGGCTTTACTAATCAATAGCTACAACGCTTTTACCCTTGAGTTAATACTTGACCATTGGGATCAAGGGCAACTCAAATCGATCAAAGATATTGCGTCCGCTAAACGATGGAATCAAGTGCGATGGGAAGTGGCGGGCATGACTTTATCCCTTAGCCAAATCGAGCATCAACAGATTCGACCTCATTTTATTGAGCCGCGGATTCACTTTGCCCTAGTCTGTGCTGCGGTGGGTTGTCCGCCTTTACGCAATGAAGCTTACACGGGCAATTTGCTTCAAAAGCAGCTCACCCCACAAGCAGAATATGTCCATGCACATGCCCGATGGTATCGCCTAGCAGATGACCAAAAAACCATTGGCCTGACACAACTTTACAACTGGTATGGCAGTGATTTTAAACAATTTTCTGGCTCGATTCTAAATTTTGCAGCTCAATTCGATCCCAAACTCAAACACAAAATTAAATCAGGCAACACACCTATCATCCAATGGCTCGACTATGATTGGACGCTAAATTCACAGAAAAATATTGATTGATGCGCATCAAGGCACAGACAATTAGAGATGATTCACAATCAACAAGCCCTCCGCTGCTTAGCATCATCATCCCTGCGCTAAATGAAGCGAACCCTCTTTCAAAAGCGATCCGCTCCGCACAGCAATGTCCAAATGTTCAAATCATTGTGGCCGATGGCGGGTGCACAGACAACACCCTTGAGATTGCTCAAGCACATGATGCGCAAGTGGTGCATTCACCGCCAGGCCGAGGCATTCAACAACGGGCCGGAGCAGAGTTAGCCAAGGCAGATGTGCTCCTTTTTTTACATGCGGATACGTGTTTGCCTTTGGATTACGACAAACACATTCATCCTATTTTAGAGATGCCCCAAACCGTTGCAGGTGCGTTTAGACTTGCGTTTGATCACGCCTCATTTTCATTGCGTCTCATTGCATGGGGAGCTAACATGCGCTCACGTTTGCGAAACCTTCCCTATGGTGATCAGGCAATTTTTTTAACGCGAAAAACCTATGATCATATCGGAGGCATTAAGCCCATTGCGATCATGGAGGATTATGATTTTATCCAGAGACTTCGCTTGCAAGGGCGCATTCGCATTGCATCTAAAGCGGTCATCACATCCCCGCGTAAATACATCAACCAAGGCCACTGGCAGACGGTCCTAAAACACCAGCAAATGATCCATGCATGGCAGGCATCGGATTCAAATAACGCTATTTAAAGCATTTTTCAAAATGATCTGCCCCCCCCGGAAGTTCCCCGGAACTTATCTAGGCACACTTCCTACTGCTTTTTCTAAAAGTCGGGGGGGAACCAGGGGCAATGGATGACCGCTCTGTGATTCACAGCAAGCCTTTATCACGCAGCTGATCAATCACACCTTGAGCAATGTGTGCCACTTGATCACGATTCATTTCTCCACCTTTTAGCCGGCAGCCGCCCACGGGTTGATCGACATAACCAAAGTCTGCCAAAGTGCATTGCAAAACGCGAGACAATGAAGCGAGGTCAACCTGCTGGGGTTGGCTTAATGGTTGACGGCTGTTTCCTAAATCAATGCCCCGCAGCTGTACCGCTGCACGAAATCCTTCGGGGAAGTCTGCTGAGTAAAGCATCGTGTCAAAGAGTTCTAAGAGACGCATTTGAAGCACCATTGCCTCTTTGACTTTCCCAGCGCGTGTTAAATCATACAACGACCGAGTTAGCTCCGGAGCAACGCCACTAAGGGCATTGGTCCCGCCATCACAACCCATCAGCAGCATGGGCACAAGCACCGCATCCCAACCTGTGAGAAACACAAAGTCCGGGCGATGAGGTTTAATTGCTGACATCATCCGCAGCATAAAAGCCATATCACCTGACGAATCCTTGATCCCAATAACACGCTCAAACTCCGAAAGCCTGCAAATCGTTGGCACATCAATCGGCGATGCGAACATCGGAATGTTGTACAACGTCACATCAATTGGTGAATTCAATGCAATCTCACGGAAGTAAGCATAGACACTTTCCGATGACAGCTTGTAATAAAACGGCGAGACAATTGCCACCGCACGTGCGCCATACTCAGCATAAGTTTCACAAGCACGTATCGTCTCAGTAACATTCGCCTCAGCAGCACCCGCAAGCACAGGCACACGCCCGTTGGCCTGTTCACAAACAATCTTGATGATCCGTTTTCGTTCCTCAGCAGTAAATCGCGTGAACTCGCCCGTCGAACCATTGGGATACAAACCATGCACCCCCCGCTCAATGAGCCAATCAATATAACGACGAAGCTCATCTTCATTGATCGAGCTATCCGCATGCAAAGGAACCATGTGCGGGGTGAAGATACCTGAAAGTTTTGACATCGTATTGACTCCAGTTAAGTCGTAAAAGCGTGAGCTTTAAACAGCGAACAGTGTATCGCTTTGAACTTATTTTCGTTGAAACGAATAAAAGATTTACTTGAATTCTACAACTTGTATGATAAGATGACAAGTGAAACTTTCCGGCTCTCCCCGAATCTGCCGAATCAGGTTGTCATGCAGGTTCACAAGACGTTACAGGTGTTACCTACTTTACAGCGTCAAGATGGGCCTTGAGTGATCCTTACCACTGACTGTGTTCCTAAATCAACTTTGTTTTATGGTGATAAATCCTATGACACAACCGTTCAAAATCGTCATTCCCGACTTTATTAACGACGACTTGGCTCCTGAACACCAGGTCTTTGGTGATCGCGGCAAAACCGTTGCGATTGATGCGCATCACGAGTCGCAACTCGTTGGCCATATTGAAGATGCTGACGCGATCATGCTCTATCACAACCTCTCTCTTACAGCTGCGACAATCAATAAACTCGACCGTTGCAAGCTCATTGTGCGTTGTGGTGTGGGGTACGACAATGTCGATCATCTGCTAGCGGCAAGTCGAGGAATCCCGGTTGCCAATGTCCCGGACTATGGCACCGAAGAAGTCGCAGACTCTGCCCTTGCAATGGCATTGACACTTGCCCGGGGCGTGCATTCAATCAACAGCACACTCCGATCTAAAATCGGCCCCTACTCGTACACACAGGTCGCACCCTTGCAACGTCTACGTGGAAAAGTCTTTGGCATTGTGGGCCTTGGGCGAATCGGAACCGCAGCAGCCTTGCGTGCAAAAGCCTTTGGCATGCAAGTCGTTTTCTATGATCCATTGCGTCCTGATGGTTATGATAAGGCAATGGGGTGCACGCGTGTTGAGACGCTCGAAGAACTCCTAGCCCAAGCGCACATTCTTAGCTTGCACTGCCCGCTAACTGACCTAACACGTCACATGATCAATGAACAAACACTATCGCAAATGCGCCCCGGTTCGTTCCTAGTCAATACCGCTCGTGGTGGTGTGGTTGACACAAAGGCACTACCTAACGCATTGGCTTCAGGACAACTTGCTGGTGCAGGCATTGATGTCTTAGCACAAGAACCGCCCACAGATGACAACCCGCTAGTGGCGGCATGGCGTGACCCAGAACATCTGGCACATCACCGCCTAATTCTCAATCCACACTCTGCGTTCTATAGTGAACAAGGCCTCATGGACATGCGACTCAAAGGGGCTAACGCATGCCTCAATGCACTACTTAACCAGCCGGTACGCAACATCGTCAATCAAGCTGCATTAAACCAAGCAAGTGCCAAATTACAAACCGTATCCTGACACGCATCATTATTGCACACAAATTAAACAGGAGGCCGCATAATCAAAATACCGATTATCGACACGCACCTTCATCTCTGGGACGTAGACAAGCTCCAATACGCATGGCTTAATGACTTGCCCGCGATCAACCGTTCATTCCTACTTGGTGATTACCAAGAGCAAACAGCTCACTTGCTGATTGAAAAAATGGTCTTTGTCCAATGCGAAGTTGACCCCAAACAAGCTCTGCAAGAAGTTGCATGGGTCACACAGCAAGCAGCTATCGACTCGCGCGTCAAGGGCATTGTCGCTTGGGCGCCTTTGGAAAAAGGGGAAGCGGCTCGTGAAGATTTAGCTGCACTAAGTCAGTTCCCGCTGGTCAAAGGGATTCGGCGTATTATCCAATTTGAAGAGGATCCGACCTTCTGCCTAAAGCCGGACTTTATCCGGGGCGTGCAGTTACTCTCTGAATTTAACATGAGCTTTGATCTCTGTATCAAAGGCGACGAGCAGTTTTGCAACACCCTTGAGCTAGTCAAACAATGCCCTGATGTTTCATTCATTCTCGACCATATCGGCAAACCTTTTATCAAAGAAAAAATTCTCAATCCCTGGTCCCAGGACATTGCACAACTCGCTGCATTACCTAATACCTACTGCAAGGTTTCAGGTCTAATTAGCGAAGCAGACTCAGACAACGGGTCGCTGCAAGATTATCGTCCTTACCTTGATTGCGTTTTTAATCACTTTGGATTCGACCGAGTCATGTTCGGCGGAGACTGGCCTGTTTGCACACTCGGCTGCACATACAGTCAATGGATTCAAACACTCTGGCAAGCTGTCAGTCATTGCACCGACAAACAACAAGAAAATCTGTTTTACAACAATGCGGCAAAGTTTTACCGGCTTTGACCAAGGAGATCACAATGGACAATCATCAACCCATTAAAGATCGTTTCAAAGACAAAATCGCCATCATCACCGGCGGGACAGCAGGGATCGGCCTAGCCACCGCAAGGCAACTCGGTTTAGAAGGCGCAAAAGTTCTAATCACCGGACTCCCCGACGATGGCCAAGACGCAATAACCGATCTTCAAAACGAAGGAATCCAAGCCCTTACACTATTAGGTGACATGGCCAACGGGGACTTTTGCCAGCAAGTGGTTGAGACGGCGATTAGCCAATGGGGAGGCGTGGACTACTTGGTCAACAATGCTTTTTCATTCATAGCAAAAGGACTCGATGCAACACGACAGGATTGGCGTTACAGCTTTGAAGTCGGTCCCTTTGGCTACGCAGCGATGATTCAACGTGTGAGCAAATCCATGCAACAACGTAACGGGGGCGCGATCGTTAACATCTCAAGTATCTCTGGAGCGGTCGCGCAAACTCACCGCTGGACATACAACTGTGCCAAGGGCGCAGTCAATCAACTCACACGTTGTGCAGCACTGGATTTGGCCCCTGCGGGTATCCGTGTAAATAGCATCAGCCCCGGCTGGATATGGACCCGCGAAGTCGAAAAAGCAGCCCGTGGTGATCGGCAAAAATACGACCCCATCTGGGGCAGCTACCACATGTTCCGAAGACTCGGCGAACCCATCGAGTGCGCCCGCGCAATTCTCTTTTTACTTAGCGATGATGCATCCTTTATCACCGGCACAGACCTCCCAGTAGACGGAGGCTATCAGAGCATGGGCCCTGAAGCACACGGCGACACCGCAGTCGTCGCAGGCACAAAATAAAAACCGTCCTCAAAGACAATTGAGCTTGTGACCCCATCAGTCTTGATGGTATTATATATTGGATAATGGGTGCATATTCGCCCATCAGCAGGAGTACCTCGATGGATCACAAGCAAGATTCACAACTCACAGACCCACCGCATGAAAAAGAAGCTTGCCTAACGATCAAGGCTTCTTGTCAAAATGGTTCTCATGGCGACCATACCCCTGGCTCAACTGATCCTCAATCACATGATTGTGAGGGTTGCCCGAATCTCAAAGGTAGCCTCATGGAACAGACACTCAAAGAAGTCTTTGGCATCTGAGATACATATTGCATCTTAAGCTAAGATTCGATTTCTCCGAGTCGAAACTCTACCTGTGAAAAGTTTCCTTTTTCCGCATTTTTACGTGCCTTGGAAATCATTGTCGGTGTCATATCGATACCGATCACATGACCAGTCTCACCCACTTCCCGAGCCGCTAAAAAAGCGTCAAAGCCACCACCGCTGCCCAGGTCAATGACGGTTTCACCCACTTGAAGACTGGCAATCGCACGCGGATTACCACAACCCAACCCCATATCTGCACCAGCCGGCACATTGGCCAAATCATCTTCAGAATAACCCAGACGGGTAGAAATCAACGTATTGATCGCCGCATCATCAGATACACCGCAGCAACTGGCCACCTCACCACAACAGCTGCCATCGTTACTCGCCTCTGCCACTTCAGCATACGATTCACGCACATGCTGACGCAGTTGATCCGCATTCACACTCGAGTTATTTTCACTCATGTTTTTTTCTCCGTTCCTGTTTTGTTTATAAACATACCTGATTACTTATGAAGCTCAGCCATGACGATCACCGGCATGCTATGCTAAATTTTCGAGTATATTAGCGCCCCTAACATTTTTTAAACCATCCGATAACTGGATCTTATACGTAATCAAGAAAACCTTAGCCACGAATTACACGAATTCACACGAATTAAAAATCTATGATTAT